>CBHWDR010000264.1:0-5171 GCA_966112575.1 uncultured Chitinophagales bacterium | reverse complement strand
CCGCAGGCCCTTTAAAACCTCCGCGGTATCGGCCAGCTGCGGAATGGCTTTGGGGGACACGAAGGACCCGAAATCGAGCGTGTCGAAACCTACCGCCAGCAGGGCATTGAGGTATTCGATCTTCTGCTCCGTGGGGATGAACGCCTTCCAGCCCTGCATGGCGTCTCGCGGGCATTCAACCAGTTTAACGGGTGATTGAGTCGTTTGCATGGGAACTGTTTTCAGGACAGCATGCGCTGTTTCATGGCTTCATAAAGGATCATACCCGTAGCCACGCTCACATTCAAGGATTCAAATTCACCGGCCATGGGGATGCGGAATCGCTCGTCACAGGTTTTCATCAGGGCGGGGTAAATGCCTTTTTCCTCACTGCCCATCACGATCGCCAGAGGCGTCTTCAGGTCGAGGTCAAAAAGGCTTTTTTCGGCCTTCATCTCGCTGGCCATCACCTGGATGCCGTTGAGATGCAGGTCGTCGATGGCCTTCATCAGGCTGCCGACCCGGCAGATGGGGATCTGCTCGAGGGCGCCGGCCGAAGTGAGGATCGCATCCTCGTTGAGGGCACCCACGCCTTTCTCGGGGATGATAATGGCCTGAACGCCGGTGCAGAAGGCGGTGCGGGCGATACCGCCGATATTGCGCACGTCGGTAATGCCGTCAAGGATGAGGAAGAGCGGCACTTCGCCCTTGTCCACCACCCAGGAGATCACCTGCTGCAGGTCCTGGTATTGCACTTTGGAGATGAGGGCCATGCAGCCGTCGTGCGGCCCTGCGTTGAAGCCATCGAGCTTCTCCATGGGCACATAATTCACCGGCACGCCATGGTCGGAAGCAAGCTTGCGGATCTGCGATACATCGTCGCCGTTGGCACGGGTGAACAGGTAGATGCGGTCGAGGGCCTGTCCGCCCCGGAGCGCTTCGATCACTTTCTGACGGCCTACTACGAGCGCGCTTTTCTTGGGGCGTTTGCCCGGTCGGAAATTCTTCACGGGGCAAAATTAGGCCTCCCCCTTCACTATTCGGCGGGAAGGCCGGAATAAGGTGAAGAGGCAACGCAGCAGGTAGAGCACCACCAGCCCGGCCAGCAGGAATTTGACCAGGGCGATAACAAAGACCACAGGCAACACCCCGGTGTCGAAACGGCCGTTGATGACCATGATCAGCAGGAAATTCTCCAGCAGGTCGAAGAAGCCTGCGGCAATGCCCATGGTGATGAAGCGGGGCGGCCAGGTTGTCCAGCCATTGCGGTCCCCGAAATACTTCAGCACCGACACAAAGAAGAATACGTAGGAAAAGATGAACAGGAAGTCAAGCTGCAGGTTGCGCATGAGCGCATCGTAGTTGAGGAAGAGCAGGAGCTGTTGCCAGCGCCCGCCGGTACGTGCGAACTCCACGTCAATGATGCCCCTCGGGGAAACCGGCGTCACCAGGGCCTTTCCCTGGGTCTGCATCACCAGGATCATGGCCACAACGAACACGAGCGCCAGCAACGGTTTCCAATTTTTCATTTCCCGAAAATAAAAAAACCTCCCGTTGCCGGGAGGTTGGATTCTTTTGTACTGTTATCAGAGACCGAATGCTTTTTTCACTTTCGGAACGTAATCGAGTTTCTCCCAGGTGAAGAGCTCTACCTTCTTCTTGATCACCTTGCCACCGGGCTGAACGAACTCCTTCGTTACCACTTCCGGCTTGCGGCCCATGTGACCATAAGCAGCGGTTTCGCTGTAGATGGGGTTGCGGAGCTTCAGGCGCTGCTCGATGAAGTAAGGACGCATATCGAAGATGCTTTCCACGAGCTTGCTGATCTCACCGTCCGACATGTCCACCTTGGCCGTGCCGTAGGTGTTCACGTTGATCGATGTGGGCTGGGCTACGCCGATCGCATAGGAAACCTGCACCAGCACTTCGTCGCAAAGGCCGGCAGCGACCAGGTTCTTGGCGATGTGACGGGTAGCATAGGCTGCCGAGCGGTCCACTTTCGAAGGATCTTTACCGGAGAAGGCGCCACCACCGTGCGCACCCTTGCCACCATAGGTATCCACGATGATCTTGCGGCCGGTGAGACCGGTATCGCCGTGGGGTCCGCCGATGACGAACTTGCCGGTGGGGTTGATGTGGTACTTGATATCGCCGTTGAAAAGCTTCGAGTACTTCTTGTACTTGGCCTTCACGCGGGGAATGAGCACATTGATGATGTCCTGCTTGATCTTCGCCTGCATCTTCGATTCGGTGTCGAAATCGTCGTGCTGGGTCGAGATCACGATGGTGTCGATGCGTACGGGACGGTTGTTGTCGTCGTACTCCAGGGTTACCTGGCTCTTGGCATCGGGACGGAGGTATTTGATCTGCTTGTTCTCGCGGCGGAGGGCGGCGAGTTCCTGCAGCAGCTTGTGTGCGAGGTCGAGCGCGAGCGGCATGTAGTCTTCGGTCTCGTTGGAGGCGTAACCGAACATCATGCCCTGGTCGCCGGCACCCTGCTCTTCTTTCTTCTTCTTGTCAACACCCTGGTTGATATCGGAAGACTGCTCATGAATAGCGGAGAAGATACCACAGGAGTTGGCTTCGAACATGTATTCGCTCTTGGTATAGCCGATCTTGCGGATCACTTCACGGGCGATCTCCTGTACGTCGAGGTAAGCCTTGGACTTGACTTCGCCCGCCAGTACGACCTGACCGGTAGTAACCAGGGTTTCGCAGGCCACTTTCGATTGCGGATCAACGGCAAGGAAATGATCGATCAGCGCATCGGAGATCTGGTCGGCAACTTTATCAGGATGGCCTTCAGACACGCTTTCAGAGGTAAATAAATACGGCATAATGCTAAGGGATTAAGCAGTGGGGAATTTAATACGGGTGCAAATATAATCGGCAGTTATCAGAGCTTCGAATATATTATCCGGACACGCATCCGGTTGTCGGCCGGTGAAGCGAAGGAACCACCGGCAACGACCACGCGTCCTTCTGCCACCCGGTTCGTTCCGGGGATGGAGATCCGTCCGCCGAGCGAGGGTACAAAGAGGATGGAACGCAGCGCCGGGTAGAGCCGAAGCGTATCATTCGGCTCACGGCGGGTGATCACGCCCTGTACGTGGCGGGTGATGTTGAACCGGTAGGTCTGGTCGGTGCCCAGGGAGCCGCCGAACACGGAGAAGCTGATGGTGCCATTGGGCGAAACAGGAAGGTCGCGGTCCAGTACGAAGGAACTGTCGCCGGCTGCATTCCTGCGGTCGAGCAGGAGGCGCGAAGGCGGTCCAAAAGTATTATCGGAAGGATCGGCGATGCGGGGAATGATCAGCTCTGCGCGATGGACCACGCGATTGCTGAGGTTCTCCAGTCCGCGGATCTTGAGCGCGGCATAGGAACCGGGGGTCGACTGCAGGTAGAGCTGCGGGTCGTTGGGGTTGGTATTGGCCAGGGTGCTCTGGTACGCGCCGCCCGGCGTGCGTCGGATCACATTCGCCTGTCCGTTGGTAGCATGGTTAAAGACAACGGAAGAGGTATCGCGGATGCCACCCTTGTTGGTACGGAAATAGACCGTCATGCGGGTATTGGGATCGTTGAGGGCAAAATAGGCAAGGCCGCCCGGGTTGGCCGAAGATGTAGTCTTGACCGCAAGTCCCCGGAACTTTGTTTTGAAAATGGAATCGGAATAAAAGCCTGAATTGGCGCCGTTCGCAATGGTATCGAACTGGGCCAGGCGTCGACCAAGGGCTGGGTCCAGCTGGATGTGCAGCTGGTTGACGAACTTGGTGGTGTCGCGCTTGCCTACGAAACGCATGGTGTCGTTGAGCTGGTTGATCCGGAACGTTCCGTTGGTGATACCCGGAACAGGAACCACGAGGTTGGAACCAACCGTAGTGAAATCGCCGCGGTTGAACTGGTGCAGGGTGGTATCGTCGAAGCCGGCGTTCTGTGCGATCTCGTAGACCTCCAGCGAATGCTGGGAGTTGGTGTCCCCGTAATTAGCGGTGTAGGCCAGCGAAAGCACTACGGAGTCGATCTGCAGCTTGGCAGGGTCGTTCGCTTCAGCAGGGCTTACCAGGAAGGGATAATACCGGTAGGTCGTGGCACTGATATTAAAATAGAGGTCGGCCTTCGTTTGTCCGAAGAGCGGATCGCTCATCGCGCCGAGGGCACCCTGGTCGGTATAGAGGAAGCGCGAGGTATCGTTGAGGAGCGCGAGGTTGGAGGCCACATCGAGCACCGTATCGAAGGTGTTGATGTTGTCTACCGGCGGGATCAGGTCGCTGCCCAGTTCCGTTCCTTCATTGATCCTTTTACAAGAGAAAAATACAAGCAGTGCAGAGAGGGTCAGCAGGCCGAATGCCAGTCGGTATTGTTTCACGAAAGGAGATAATTTGATTCAGAAATTACTTACCGGCAAGGTCGCTATAGAGTTGTAAATAGTCTGTTAAATCAGACTCCGCATTATAAGGCAGGGTTTTCTTACCCCGCACCTTGGTGAACTCCTCGGTCAGTTTCTTGTCGATCTTCTCCGCGCCAAAGGTGATGGCATCGGAATATGTGGCACCACCACGGAACATGGCCAGGTTGCTGCCTTCCTTGAAGGGCTCCAGGTCCTTGTCCTTGATGGTATTGTTGATCACCACTTTGTCCATGAAGTCTTCACCCAGCTTTTCCTTGAAGGTGGTCTGACCGATGGTGTACACGATCTTGCTGTGGGCAAATACCGGCTCTTTCTTATATACCGTTTTCAGATACAAGGGGATGAGGCTGGTCATCCAGCCGGAGCAATGGATGATGTCGGGAGGCCAGCCGAATTTCTTCACGGTTTCGAGAGCGCCCTTACAGAAGAATACCGTGCGGAGGCCGTTGTCGTCGAACCATTTTTCGTTATCGTCGGAGAAGATATGCTTGCGCTTGAAGAGGTCTTCGTTGTCGAGGAAATAGACCTGCAGGCGGGCGTTGGGCAGGGAAGCCACCTTGATCTGCAGGGGGAAATCTTCGTTGTCGATCGATACGTTGATACCGGAGAGACGCACCACCTCGTGCAGGCGGTGGCGGCGTTCGTTGATCGCGCCAAAACGGGGCATGATGCAGCGGACTTCAAAGCCACTGTCGTTCGATTTGATCGCCAGGCGGTTCACTACTTCCGAGAACTCGGTGAGCTCGAGGTAGGGAGACATTTCATTGGCAATGAATAAAATTCT
>CBHWDR010000263.1:0-5188 GCA_966112575.1 uncultured Chitinophagales bacterium | reverse complement strand
TGCCCCCCGGTTGCCCTGCCCATCCATTTCCCGGAGCAGTTTCGCCACGTTCTTTTCAAAGGCTCGCTCACCGGAATAGTACGCGCTGTGCACGCCCGGCGCGCCGTTCAGGACATCGACCTCCAGCCCGCTGTCCTCGCTGAAGCAGGACGTGCCCGTCAGCTTCCAGATCGTTGCGGCTTTTTCCTCCGCATTGGCCTGCAGGGTCTCGTGCGGCTCGGGTATGTCGATGTCGATCCCGGCTTCCCGGAGGGTCAAGATACGGAGACCGGAGGGAACCGCACTGCGCAGTTCCGCCACTTTGTGGTCGTTGTTGGTAGCGAAAATGAGGTTCATGATCAGAGGGCGAATAGGGTTTTAAGGCAATTCCAGAGTTGCAGCTTGACATTCTTATCGCTTTCCAGCTCGGGCAGGGCAGGACCGTGGAGATAGGTGCGCTTGTTGAAGGCCTGCAGGCGGAAGGGAGGGAAGTGGATGGGCAGCCCGATCCCAAGCGGCTCCACACCGAAGAGGATCACTTTTTCCGACCCGAGCTCATCGAGCTGTTCGGTAAAGGACTCGGCATCCCGCCCTGCGGCATTGATCAGGGCGATATCGCCAAGGCCCAATTTGCAGGCCGTAAGGATGGTGGTCAGGAACTGCAGCTCCCCATCGGGAAGGAAGGCGAATTCGGGTTGATGAACGATAATCGCTATACGTTGCGCGTTGCTTCCCAGGTGCCGCCTGGGCGTTGCCGTTGCCGCTACCTGGGGAGTGGATGCGGTCGCGGGCGGTGTCACCGGCTCGCTGGCGGGAGCGGCCGATTCAGGCATGGAAATGGATTCGGTAACCACAAGCGTATCTGCATACAGGTCAGCGAGCAGGTGGGGAGACAGGCGAATTTTGTTAATGCTCATGAATGTTGATTAGTTATGACAGAGGCTTGGGTAAAATTTTCGTTTCTTTGCCACGCAAAAATAATTGATTATGCTTGCTACTATGGACATTGCGATCACTAAGGCTGAGCGAAGCAAACTGCAAGACCTCAACCTCGAAAACCTGCCCTTCGGAAAGTACTTCTCCGATCATATGCTGGAAGCAGACTATGAGAACGGAGAATGGAAGAACGTCGAGATCAAACCCTATCAGCCGCTCCTGCTCAGCCCTTCCGTAGCAGCGCTGCATTATGGCCAGGCCATCTTTGAAGGCATCAAAGCCTACAAGGATGCCGACGGCAACTCCTTCATTTTCCGTCCCCAGGACAATTTCCGCCGTTTCAACGTTTCTGCCGAGCGCATGCAGATGCCTTCCGTTCCGGAAGATATCTTCATGGAAGGCATGAAGCAGCTCGTGGCCCTAGACGCCAGCTGGATCCCGAGCAAGGAAGACCATTCGCTCTACATCCGTCCCTTCATGTTCTCCACCGACGAGGTGATCGGCGTGAAGCCTTCGGAGAGCTATAAGTTCATGATCATCCTGAGCCCCACCGGGCCGTACTACAACGCTCCCATGCGTATTTACGTGGAAGAGCAGTATGTACGCGCGGTGCCCGGCGGTATCGGCTATGCCAAAGCTGCCGGCAACTACGGCGCTTCCATGTATGCCACTGCGCAGGCGAAGAAGAAAGGCTACGACCAGGTACTCTGGACCGATGCTTTCGAGCACAAATACGTACAGGAGATCGGTACGATGAACGTGATCTTCATCATTGGCGACAAGGCCATCACCCCCGACCTAGGCGCCGGTACCATCCTCGCCGGCGTTACCCGCGACTCGGCCCTGGCCCTGCTGCGCGAAGCCGGTTTTACGGTGGAAGAGCGCATGCTGAGCATCGACGAGATCATTGAAGCCTACAAGGCCGGTATCCTCTATGAAGTATTCGGCACCGGTACCGCGGCTACGATCTCCTACATCAAGGAGCTGCGTTACAAGGACTTTGTGATGTCGTTCAACGTGGACGAGTGGCGCACGGCCCCCACGATCAAGAAATGGCTCACTGATATCCGTGAAGGCCGCCGGGAAGACAAGTACGGCTGGATGACGAAGGTCGGATGAGTGATGAATGATCAGTGATCAGCGCGAATGAGTGATGGGAGATGAGTGATATAGTTGATAATCAGATAGATATAATTAATGATCGGCGGCGCTCCGGGTGGAGTGCCGCTGTTTTTAGACAAGCCCTCCGGTTGGCGGGAATCAGCTGAATTCGTAAAAATTAGCCGAATCCCTAAAAATTATTCCGACCGGAACGGAAATCCGGATACTTTACCCTACTTTTGCCATCCCAAAAATTAAAGGTTCGTAATGCCTACTATTCAACAATTAGTACGTAAAGGAAGAGAAATCATCCGCGCCAAGAGCAAATCCCGCGCTCTGGACAGCTGCCCGCAGCGTCGCGGTGTGTGCACCCGTGTTTATACCACCACTCCCAAGAAGCCGAACTCGGCCCTCCGCAAGGTGGCCAAGGTTCGCCTGACCAACAAGGTAGAGGTGATCGCTTACATCCCGGGTGAAGGTCACAACCTGCAGGAGCACTCCATCGTGTTGATTCGCGGTGGTCGTGTGAAGGATCTTCCTGGTGTACGTTACCACATCGTTCGTGGTTCGCTCGATACTGCCGGTGTTAAAGACCGCAAGAAGAGCCGTTCCAAGTACGGTACGAAGAAAGAAAAAGCCGGTGCCAAACCCGCTGGTAAGAAATAAGATCGCGGTTGGCGCAGAAGGAAACGGATTGCGCTCCTGCCGGTCACTATTCAAAACATTAAACCCGACCAAGCAGCTCAGCACCGCGCCTGAGAACCTCTGGTCGAACTCTAAAAAACATGCGTAAGTCACAAGCAAAAAAACTTCCCCTCGCTCCGGATCCCCGCTTCAACGATAAGCTGGTTACCCGTTTCGTGAACAACATCATGTGGGAAGGCAAGAAAAGCGTTGCTTTCGAGATCTTCTACAACGCCCTCGAGAAAGTTGCCAAGCAAACCGGCGAAGAAGGTTACGAGATCTGGAAAAAAGCCCTGTCCAACGTTACCCCGGCCGTGGAAGTACGCAGCCGTCGTATCGGTGGCGCTACCTTCCAGATCCCTTCTGAAGTTCGCCCCGACCGTAAGATCTCTCTTTCGATCAAATGGCTCATCCGTTACAGTCGCGAGCGCAACGGCCGTTCCATGGCCGACAAGCTGGCCAACGAGATCGTAGCCGCTGCCAAGGGTGAAGGTGCCGCTTTCAAGAAGAAAGAAGATACCCACCGTATGGCCGAAGCCAACAAGGCGTTCGCACACTTCAAGGTATAATCAACAACCTGATAAAGAAAAACCCGTCCGTTAGCAAACGGACGGGTTTTTTATTTGGGGCCATTGGCCGATCAGGAGTTGTCGCTTCCGGAACCGCCGGCAGCACCGCTATCCATGATATCGGCGGGCATGGGCGTCGTAACGCTTTCCGGGGTCTGGCTGCCGGTAGAGAAATCAGAACCGCTGTATGCGCTCGTTGTGCCTGCGCTGGCGCTACCACCACCGGAGAAGGAACGGCTGCGACTGGCTCCGCCTTTGCGTGCGGCTGCTTTCTTGGGCGCCGATTTTTTCGCGGCTGAACGCTGGGGAACCGACTTCTTGGCGGCTGCTTTTTTCGGGGCGGCCTTCTTTGGTGCCGATTTTTTAGCGGCGCCTTTCTTGGCTGCGCCACCTTTCTTCGCTGCTCCGCCTTTTTTGGCTGCTGCTTTCTTCGGGGCTGCCTTCTTCACGGCTCCGCCTTTTTTTGCGGCTCCGCCCTTTTTTGCTGCGGATTTCTTGGCGGCTCCGCCTTTCTTGGCCGCTGCTTTTTTCGGAGCGGCTTTCTTAGCGGCTGCTTTTTTAGGGGCAGACTTCTTTGCTGCTTTTTTGGGTGCTGCTTTCTTGGCGGCTTTCTTCGGTGCGGCCTTTTTGGCTGCGCCTTTTTTCGCTGCGCCACCTCGGTTTGCGCCGCCACGGCTGGAGGAAGATCCTCCCTTAGAAGCGGCTTTCTTTGAAGGCGCTTTTTTTGCTGCGGCCTTCTTGGATGATTTAGCCATGTTTAATGGGTTTTAATGGGGGTTAATAAAATTCCTTTTGAAATTACAATGAATTGATGATTTGCAAAAATTATGCACAGGGGTTGTTGTGCATGATTTCGATGTTTTTTCATAGAGGGGCGTGATTTTGCCAGAAAGATATGCACAGGCACCGGCCGAAATCGATGCAGGCTCCGGGGAGGCAGGTGGCCATGGATGAGCCCGAAGCCACCGGGCGAATGGCAAGGTTCGCCGGAACTCCGCCCTAGTTAACGAATTTATAGGCCACGACTGGTCTGATTTCCGGGGTTATTCCCTACCTTCGCGCCTCCAAATTCAATTTTTATTCATCATGGCAGATTTGAGATTTCAACGCAATTTCGGTATTGCCGCACACATCGATGCCGGTAAGACCACCACAACCGAGCGTATCTTGCGCTACACGGGTATGATCCACAAGATCGGAGAAGTACACGACGGCGCTGCTACCACCGACTGGATGGAGCAGGAAAAAGAACGCGGTATCACCATTACCTCGGCTGCTGTAAGCTGCCAGTGGAACTTCCCTACAGTTCTGGGTAAGGCAGATGCGAACACGAAAAAATATTCTTTCAACATCATCGATACTCCGGGTCACGTGGACTTCACCGTAGAGGTGGAGCGTTCCATGCGCGTACTCGACGGTCTCATCGCCCTCTTCTCTGCCGTTGACGGTGTTGAGCCCCAGTCGGAAACTGTTTGGCGCCAGGCCAACCGGTACAACGTACCCCGTATCGGTTTCGTGAACAAAATGGACCGTGCCGGTGCCGACTTCCTCATGGTGGTGAACCAGGTGCGTGAAATGCTCGGATCCAAGGCCGTGCCCCTGCAGCTGCCCATCGGCGCTGAAGACAACTTCACCGGGGTGGTGGACCTGATCAAGATGAAAGGCATTATCTGGCATATGGAGACCGAAGGCATGACCTTCGACGAAGTTGAGATCCCTGCCGATATGCTGGAAGAAGTGGAGCTGTGGCGCCAGAACCTCATCGAAGCCGTTGCCGAATACGACGACAAGCTGATGGAGAAGTTCTTCGACGACCCGAGCACCATCTCCGAAGACGAAGTACACGAAGCGATCCGCAAAGCAACGATCGATCTGAGCATCGTTCCCTTGATGTGCGGTTCCTCGTTCAAGAATAATGG
>CBHWDR010000262.1:0-5190 GCA_966112575.1 uncultured Chitinophagales bacterium | reverse complement strand
AAAATCTGCGTTCTTTTTCTATTTCATGAATCGGATCATCGTTATCGGCGTTTTCTTATTGCGGGCAGCATCTATCATGGAATCTGCTTTTCGGAAACCGTGCTGGTGGAACAGGGCGACCCATTGATTGGGCGATCGTAAGGGTTTGTTGCAGCCGCCGTGTTTTTTCCCCGGCTTTGTGGGCACGAGTTCGAGCAGGATCAGCTCACCTCCGGGACTCAGCACCCGGTAGATCTGCTGCAGCAGCTTCGCCTGGTCGGGCACCTCATGCAGGGTGTTCAGCAGCCAGACCTTGCTGTATTTCCCCGGCTCGAGGAAGAGCGTATCGGGCGTATTCCGGATCATCGTGATGTCCAGCTCATAGGGTGCTCCTTTCAGATCCGCGTAATGATGAAGCATATTGCTCACCCGTTGCTGGTTGAGGCAGTTGGAATCGATATCGACCAGGATCACCTGCAGTTTCTTCAGGTCAGTGCCCGCCCAGACCGCGCCCTCGTACCAGCCGCTCGCCGCGCCGATATCCACGACGGTATCGCCATCCTGCAGCCGCAGGAACTCGAACTGGTATTTCAACTGCTCTTTCAGCGCCTGCAGGTCGCGGTAACGCGTACCGCAGAACTCATCGGCCTTCATCCTTTGCGCTGCTAAGGGAAAGCAGATGCACAGCAGGGCACCAAAGAGCAGCATTTGAATGATCCGTCTCAACTCGTGCGCTATTTCTTGATGAAGGTATAGGGGTCATACTCCACGAACTCGTTCTGTTTCGTCGTGACCGATTTAACTTTCCTGCCTTCGACTTCGAATTTAATGGCGAAGATCCCGTATTCGATATTGTTGTACTCCATCAGCCATTCATCGTTGTCCATATATTTCAGCGTTGCCCATAAGTCGGACTTGGCGCCGAATTCCACCCGGAGGATGTTGCCGATCTGCCGGATGCGGATCGATCCGTACAGCTTGTTCGTGTACTCGCCCACATAGCTGGAGAAGGGGATAGACGGAGCGCCACCCTTCACTCGCGATCGCCAGGATTCGATCTCTGCGGTCTGCTGCTGCATGCCCTGGCGGAAACCGTCGATCTGCTGGTTGCTGCGGTTCACATAGGGAACACCCAGGTAGGCATCAAGGATCTGGTAGCGAAGCGCCTCGAAGAAGTTCTGGTTATCATTGTTCGTGAGGATGGCGATCCCCAGCCGCTCTTCAGGAACAAAACAGACATTACTTACCATGCCGCCCGCGCCGCCGGTATGCCAGTAGATCTGTCTACCGTTGTAGTCGGCCGCAAACAGGCCCAGGCCATAGCCCCGGAAATGGATCGGGAAAGCCGAAGACTTCCGGCTGCCGGTGATGATCTGTACATCCCGGGTTTTCTGGAGCGTGGTCCAGGGAAGGATCCGTTTGCCGCCATAACGGCCACTGTCGAGCTGCATCATCAGCCAGTGGGAGAGCTCATCCACATTGCTCACGATGCTGGCGGCAGGAGCGAGGTTGTTCCAGTTATCGTAGGGCACTTCGCGCAGCGTGTTGGTATAGGAGGTCGTATACGGCCGGGCTACATTCGCCTGCTTTTCGACGCCGGTGGAAAGCACCAGGGTTCGCCGCATGTTGAGCGGGGTAAGGATCGAGTCCTGCACGAACTGCTCCCATTGCCTTCCCGTGACCTTCGGGATCACTTCGCCGGCCGTAAGAAAACAGCTGTTGCAATAACCATAGTCCTGCCGGAACTCCTGCGAAGGCTTCAGGAGGCGCATGCGCTTCATGATCTCGGGGCGCGACAGGTTGGTATTCCAGAAGGTAAAGTCGCCCTGGAAGGTCTTGGTGCCGATCCGGTGCGTGAGCAGGTCACGGATGGTGACCAGCCGGGTGGTGGTCGAATCGTAGAGCCGGTAGTCGGGGTAGTATTTGGTGATGCGGTCGTTCAATGAAAGCCGTCCCAGAGTTTCCAGGTGCGCCAGGGCGGTACCGGTGAAGAGCTTGGTATTCGATGCGATCATGAAAAGGGTCTGCTCATCCACAGGCTTGCGTTCCTTCAGGTCCCGCACGCCATAGCCCTTCAGCACCACGGTCTTCCCGTCTTTCACGATCACCACCGACAAACCGGGGATGGACCAGTCGGCAAGGCCTTTCTCTATATAACGGTCGAGGCTATCAGTGATGAAGGTAGGCGACTGGGCACCGGCAAAACTGCCGGCAGCCAGGGCGGCAAGGAGCAAGATCTTATTTTTCATATCCGTAGATGTGCAACAAACTTATCTTTTTCTGCCGATTAAATTCCTCGAATCAAAAGGCGACGGGAAAGGGCCGGATCGGCCAAAAGGAGGCTGCCCAACACGTTGCGCCCGGCAACACATAAAGATTTTCGCTGGCATGAAATTTTTGTTCTGGCGGTCAAACCAACAGTTATGAAAAGAAATTTGCTTGCTCTCCTCGGTACCGCCTTTCTTCTCTGGTCCTGCGGCGACAACAACACAGCTACCAGCACTACCAACAGGTCGGATTCGGCCGATGCCACGAACATGACCCCGAACGACTCCGTGAATAACATGGGCAATGCCGGAGGTACAACGCAGAATACGAATGGCAACATGAACACCACGCCCCTGAGCAAGTCCGATTCCAGCTTTGCCATGGAAGCCGCTATGGGTGGCATGATGGAAGTGGAAGCCGGACGGATCGCCCAGAGCAATGCCACGCATGATTCCGTGAAAGCCTTTGGCGCCATGATGGTCAACGACCACACGAAGGCCAACCAGGACCTTATGTCTGCAGTTGCCGGACGCGTGACCATTCCCACTTCGCTTCCTGCCGACATGCAGAAGCACCTCGACGAAATGCGCAAGATGACCGGAAAGGCCTTCGACCAGCATTACATCAAGATGATGTCGGAAGACCACAGCAAGGACATCAACAAGTTCGAAAAAGAAGCCAGCTCAGGTACCGACCCCATGCTGAAGCAGTTTGCCCAGAACAGCCTGCCCGTGCTCCAGATGCACAAGCAGCGCGTGGAAGCCATCCGCAAGCTGAAAATGTAATTCCAACAGACCCAAAATAGAAAACGTCCCGGTCATCCGGGACGTTTTCTATTGACGATCTATCATTTCAGATGCTTGATGATACGCTCTATGGTAATCCCGTATGTTCTTCGACTCGTTTCCATAAAGCGCAATCGACTGAAGATACGCTCGTGGGTCTACCGCGACGTCTTTCTATTCGAATCAGCAGAGCCCAATCGACCAAAGACACGCTCGTCGGTCTTCAAGGATGCTTTTTATTCGTGTTACGTCAGTTTAAATGATTGACTATACGCTCGTCGGTCACCAAAGACGTTTTCATATTCGTGTTATAGCTGTTTAAAGATTGATGAAACGCTCGTCGGTCTTCAAGGACGAATTCTATTCGTTTACATCAGTTTAAATCATTGATGACACGCTCGTCGGTCTCCCGACCGACGAGTACCAACTGACGAGCTCGCTTTCATCGATATTCTCCAAACACACCACGCAGCACATCTGAGATCTCGCCCAGCGTGGCATACTGCTCCACGGCATGAATTACCGGAGGCATCAGGTTAGTGCCGGTTACAGCCGACTGACGTACTGCCTCTAAAGCACCGGCAACAGCAGCGCCATCCCTACGCGAACGAAGGCCCTGCAGGCGGGCCGACTGCTGTTCGCGGATGGAATCGTCGATGCGGAATACGGGTATGGACTGCTCTTCCTTCACCTGGAACTTATTGACGCCCACAATGATCTTTTCACCCCGCTCAATCTGTCGCTGGTAGTCGTAAGCGCTCCGTGCGATCTCGTCCTGGATGAATCCTTCCTCAATGGCCGATACCGAACCGCCCATGGCATCGATCTTCGCCATCAGCTCAAGGGCACTGGCTTCGATCTCGTTCGTCAGTTGCTCCACGAAATAAGAGCCGGCAAGTGGGTCCACCGTATCGGGCGCGCCGCTTTCAAAAGCCACGATCTGCTGGGTGCGCAGGGCGATCCGTGCTGCCTCTTCCGTAGGCAGGCTGAGCGCTTCGTCATAGCCATTGGTATGCAGCGACTGTGTTCCGCCAAGCACCGCTGCCAGGGTCTGAACGGTGACGCGGGCGATATTGTTCATCGGCTGCTGTGCCGTGAGGGTGGAGCCGCCCGTCTGGGTATGGAAGCGCAGCATCATGGCCTTGGGATCGGTAGCTCCCAGGTCCTTCATCATCCGCGCCCACATGCGCCGCGCTGCCCGGAATTTGGCTACTTCCTCGAAAAGGTTGTTGTGCGCGTTAAAGAAGAACGAGAGGCGCTTGCCGAATACATTTATATCCAGCCCTTTTTTCAGTGCCGCTTCCACGTAGGCTTTGCCGTTGCCCAGTGTGAACGCGATCTCCTGCACGGCCGTACTGCCCGCCTCCCGGATATGATAACCCGAGATCGATATGGTATTCCATTTCGGCAGGTCCGACGCGCACCATTCGAAGATGTCGGTGATGATCCGCATCGAAGGCTTGGGTGGATAGATATAAGTGCCACGCGCGGCGTATTCCTTCAAAATATCATTCTGGATGGTCCCCGAGATCTTCTTCAGGTCAGCGCCCTGCTTTTTGGCCTGGGCAACGTAAAAGGAGAGGAGCACGAAAGCGGTGGCATTGATCGTCATCGAGGTCGACACGTCTTCCAGTTTAATGCCTTTGAAGAGGGTATCGATGTCTTCCAGGGAGTCGATGGCCACGCCCACCTTGCCCACTTCACCTTCGGCAAGTGCATGGTCCGAGTCGTAGCCGATCTGCGTGGGGAGGTCAAAAGCCACACTGAGCCCCATCACCCCCTGGGAGAGCAGGTAGTGATAACGCTTGTTGCTTTCTTCGGCCGTGGAAAACCCGGCATACTGCCGCATGGTCCACAGCCTTCCGCGGTACATGTCGGGTTGAACGCCGCGGGTGAACGGGAATTCGCCCGGCATTTCTGCCATGGGCACCGGTTCGCAATAAAGCGGCTTGATCTCAATGCCGCTGTCGGTATGTTTATTCATATAGTGCTCACTTGATCAACTGCTTGGCCTCGTAATTCAGGGTCTCCAGCACAATGGTGTGCAGGGCCTTGTCCTGCTGGCTCATCACCACTTCCAGCAACTGCTTATTCAGGTCCGAAGCGCGGGCTTCTGCCGGCAGCACCGAAGCGATCTGGTTTACGATCAGCATATTCT
>CBHWDR010000261.1:0-5230 GCA_966112575.1 uncultured Chitinophagales bacterium | reverse complement strand
CTGCACGCCGCCGTTCTCGCCGGTGAATACCGACCAGAGGAAGAAATGTTCCCGGCCATGGAGTACCGTGGTGATCTCGATGCTCACGGTCTGCCCCGGCCGCGTGCGGCAGGACTCGATGGCGGTCAACAGCTTCTCCGCTTCCAGCGAAGGGAATAATTTTTCGATGCTCTTCCCTTTCAGGTTGTCACCCTGGCCCAACAGACGGAGAAAGTCGTCATTGCAATGAACGACCTCTCCCTCCGGGCCAATATAGGAACAGAGCAGGTTCTGGCTTTCTTTGGACATAGGACGGTTATAGGACTTTCTACGGGCTGAATTGGACTGGACTGTATAAATATGCAGCTTCGTTGAACAAATGGGCCGACTTCGAATGTATTTCTTAACAAGATTAGGGAATACCCCTAACGGGTAAGACGTTCCGGCTACGGAAGAGCTGCTGAACGGCACCTGATCCCACTCTACCTTTGCGGCCGATGAAAGCTCCATCCCCGCACCGTTCCGACCGCCCGGTAGCCATCTGGCTCCTGGTCGGCGTGTTCATGATCATTGTACAGATCATCCTCGGCGGCATCACCCGCCTCACCGATTCCGGCCTTTCCATCACCGAATGGAAGCCTATCCTGGGCTCGCTGCCGCCGATGAACGAGCAGCAATGGCAGGAGGCGTTTGAAAAGTATAAGCAGATCGCGCAGTTCAAGCAGATGCACGCCTATTTCACGCTGGAGAACTTCAAGTCCATTTTTTTCTGGGAGTGGTTCCACCGCAACTGGGGGCGGCTGATCGGGATCGTGTTCCTCGTTCCTTTCCTCGTCTTTCTCGCGCAGCGGCGCTTTCATAAAGGGATAGTCCGGCCCCTTGTGATCCTCTTCCTGCTGGGCGGCCTGCAGGGGCTGATCGGGTGGATCATGGTAGCCAGTGGCCTGAACGACGAGGACCTGTATGTAAGCCACATCCGCCTCATGATCCACTTCCTTACCGCCATGGGCCTGCTGGTCTATACGTTCTGGTTCGCGCTGCAGTTGCTGTTGCCGGAACGCTTTGCGAACGGACCGGTAAAAGGAAGAGCGCTGTTGACGACGGTGCTGGTGCTGCTGGTGGTACAGCTGGCCTACGGTGCCTTCATGGCCGGATTGAAGGCCGCACCCGCGGCGCCGACCTGGCCCGATATCAACGGTTCCTACCTGCCGGCGAACATGGGCCGCCATGCCGGCCAGGAGCACTCCTTCCTTTCGGCGCTCGTCAACGACCGGATCGCCGTGCATTTCATCCACCGCAACCTGGCCTATGTGCTGACCCTGCTGGTCTTCGTGCTGGCCTTCGTGATGAAGGCGCCGCATCCGCGCCTGCGCAAGGCCCGCTGGATCCCGGTGGTGCTGGTGCTGCTGCAGGTGGCGCTCGGCGTGGCCTCGGTACTGACCAGCCCCTCCAAAGTGCCACAACAGTGGGGCGCTTTCGAATGGAATGCCCAGCTGCACCAGTTCGTGGCCATGCTGCTCCTGCTTTCGTTGGTCTACCTCGTGTACCTGAGTGCTCGCGTTGCTCGCAGGTAAAGATTTGAAGGGCAGAAGGCTCGCTTCGCTCGTGATTTTTAACCACGAAGACACGAAGAACTACAAAGGGGCACAAAGGGTTTTTGTTTTTGAACCACGACCTCACCCCCAGCGTTGCGCGCGTAACCTTCGCTGTAGCTCGGTTACCTCTCCTGTCCTGCGCAATAGCCTGCCTGTCGTCAGACAGGGCTTCGGCGTGCGGAGCACGAGGACAGGGAGATGCACAGAGAGAATATTATTATTCGTAAAGACTTTTGCACCTGAAGCAATTCATTTCCTCCGTGCCTTTGTGTCTTAGTGACTCAGTGGCAAAAAAAAGCTTCTTCTCTTCAAACCCTACCCGTCCGCCGAAGGCGGACACCCCCCGAAACCACTTTAACATTCAGCAGATTAGCGAATTGCCGATGTGCGTTGTACTTTAGTTCCAGATGAAGACACCGGCCACCATAGGAACCTATCTGCGCGGCTTTTTTTACTCCCTACCCGTACAACTGATCTTCCTGCACTTTCGTAAGTACCAGGTGCTGGTCATCTTCTGGATCCTGCTCTTCCTGGTGATCAACGGATCCTTCATGAAGAGTTTCGGTGCCGAGACGCTTTTTCTCGCGCCCGAATACCTGGGCAATACCAATTCGATGAGCGCGGCCATCATGGGCATGTCGATCGGCGTGTTCATCATGTGCTGGAACATCACCACCTTCATTCTCTTCTCGCGGCATTTCAGCTTCCTGGCGGCGACCAACTACCCCTTTTTCAAGTACTGCATCAACAACGCGGTGATCCCCCTGGCCTTCCTGGTCAACTACCTGGCCCGGGCCTACCAGTTCGCCCACTACCGCGAGCTCATTCCCAACGTGGAGATCATCTTCCTGATGGTGGGCTTCCTCGCCGGGCTCCTGCTCATCCTCTCGATCTCGTTCTTTTACTTCTTCCGGGCCGATAAAACCATCCTGAAAAAACTGCAGCCGGCCTTCAACTCGGCGCGCAACATGATCTCGCTCTTCCAGCCAGAGCCCCACCCGGCCAGCGTGCGGTCGCTGATCTACTCCGAGTGGTTCCTCGACTCCTTCTTTCATGTACGGCGCTGCCGCGACGTGTCGCACTATTCGCGGCACCTGCTGGAGGCCATTTTCAAGCGGCATCATTTCGCGGCCGTCGTGAGCCTGCTGGTGGCCTATCTCTTCCTCATCCTGATCGGTTATTTCGGCGATTACCGGGCCTTCCAGCTGCCGGCGGGTGCGAGCATCACCCTGCTCTTCGCCATCCTCATCGGCATCTGCGGCGCCCTGGTCTACTTTTTCCAGAGCTGGACGGTGCCGGCCTTCCTGATCTTCATCCTCCTGCTCAACTGGCTCTATAAGATCGAATGGATCGACCCGCGCAACAAGGCCTACGGCATCAACTACGCCAAGGAAACCGGCCTGCCCGAGTATTCGCAGGCCTCGCTGGCCCAGCTGGCTAATGCCGATTCGATCGCGCACGATAAAAAGAACATGGAAGGCATCCTGGGCCGCTGGAAAGCGAAGCAGGGCAGCGACAAGCCCCTTCTCGTGATCGTGTCCACCTCCGGCGGGGGTACGCGCAGCGCCACGTTCACGATGGACGTGCTGGCCCGCCTCGACTCGCTCACCGGCGGATCGATGATGAAGAAGACCTTCCTCATCACCGGCGCTTCTGGAGGCATGATCGGCGCCTCCTATTTCCGTGAGCTCTACCGCCAGCGGCTGAGCAATCCTTCGGTGAACCTGCAGGACCGCCGCTACGTGGATGATATCGCCGAGGACCTGCTGAACCCCACCTTCACTTCCTTTATTGCCCGCGACCTGTTCGCCCCCGAGCAGAAGTTCAAGGTGGACAACTACAGCTATCTCCGCGACCGCGGCTATGCGTTTGAATCGGCGCTCAACAGCAATACCAACAAGGCGCTGGACAAGCGATTGCGGGACTATGCACCGGAAGAAGCAGCGGCCAATATCCCCCTGATGTTCTATCATACGGTGATCACCCGCGATGCGAAGATGATGGTGATCTCCACGCAGCCGGTGCGGTTCATGATGCAGCCGCCAGCGGACTCCACCGACCCGGTCATGTCGCCCGACGCGGTGGATTATGGCTCCTTCTTTGCCCGCCAGGATCCTTTCAACCTGCGCATGCTCACCATCCTGCGCATGAACGCCACCTTCCCCGTGGTGCTCCCCAACGTGTGGATGCCCTCGGAGCCGGTGATCGATGTGATGGACGGGGGCCTGCGCGACAATTTCGGCGTGGAGAATTCCCTTCGCTTCCTTTCGCACATGGAGGACTGGATCGAAGAAAACACCAGCGGTGTGCTCCTCCTCTCCATCCGCGACCGGATGGATGGCGGCTGGGAACACCCTTATGAATACGACGACCTCACCGGCAATGCCACCAAGCCCTTCTTCCTGCTCCAGCACAACTGGTACAAGATGATGGAGTACTTCCAGGCCGATATGGCGAACTACTATTATTCAGGCCGCGACTTCCCCATCCACAAACTGACCTTCCAGTACATCCCCAACAAGGAAGAGAACAAAGCCGCCCTGAGCTTCCACCTCTCCGAGCGCGAGAAGCGCGACATCCTCGCCTCCCTCGATTCGAAACACAACCAGGAAACCTTCCGCAAGGTGCTGGACCTGATGGGCACCACCCAGCCTGCGGCGTTGGGGATGAAACCCTGAGGAATTCGAGAATTCGAAAATGAGGGAATTCGAGAATGGGGCTCCATGGGGCATGGTTCTAAGCCTTTTTTTGAACCACGGAGACACGAAGTTCACGAAGAAGCACGGAGGATTTTGTGTTGGAACAGTTATACTTTATAGTTAGCACGACTGCGTATTCCTTCAAGTAAGGAATGGTTAGAGGTTCTTTATCTCCACATTTCTTGTCTCTTGTTCATTATTCGATAGTTCCCGAGTTCTACTTGCAGGCTTTCTGCCAGTGGACCTGAGATCTTATAGCACGCTGTAGGCGTTCCCTCCAGGTAGCCCCGGGTAAAGCCCGGGGTGAGAAAGGTTTATAAAGATTTATTGCACCCGGTACGGGTGCCATATATACGCCAGATGGTTAAACAATTAAGTCCGGAATGATCCTGTTTCCCAAATCACTCCTGATAGGTAGATTGATGAAGAAATGCTGCAGGTGCTGGAAATCGATAGAACAACAACTGCAAAACCTTATAGGGTATTCACTCCGACAATCTAATGATTTAAACGACCCAGTTATCCTTTAAAATATCCTCTGCGCTTCTTTGTGGCTTCGTGTCTTCGTGCTCCGCACGCCGAAGTCCCGACCTTCGGGACGCAGGCATGGTTCAAAAACAAGGGTGACAACAATGCCCAACGCACGAACCACCCATTTGCTCATTCTCGAATCCTCGAATGAGCAAATTCCCACATTCCCTCTATCGCTTCATAGACAATATCTATCAAAGTCCACAATCAGTTAGACGGAATAAAATTTAGCTTTGGGGCGTAAAAGCTACAATCAACCATCATGGAGAATATCGCACCTAAAAGCTCGAACGTTTACGACGTGAACGGCGACGTGGCCAAGTGTCCCTTCCTCAATGGAACACTCAACCAGACTGCCGGCGGTGGCACCCGCAACCGCGACTGGTGGCCCAACCAGCTCAAGCTGAACATCCTTCGCCAGCATTC
>CBHWDR010000260.1:0-5233 GCA_966112575.1 uncultured Chitinophagales bacterium | reverse complement strand
CAAAGAAAAGCCGCGATTAAGGCTTGCGTTCGGCAGTACCGGCACGGTCGCTGCCCGCCAGGCGGTCGGCTTTCGTTTCGTGCAGATCATCGTTCGATACGCTGATCTCCTCATCCTTACGCGGATCGTTCGCCTTGTCCTTGCGGTCTTCCTCCGGTGTTTGAAGGGTACTGTCCGAATTCAGGTAGATCGGCGTTCCCTCGTTTTCTTGATTAGCGCCCGTTTCCTGCTGATTATTTTTATCCTGATCTTTTGTTTCCATGATCCTTGTTTTAAAGGTGATTACTTAGCCGGCCTCGCCATCGGTGATCTCTTTGCCGGTATTTACCCGGCTGGATTCCATTTGCCCATCGGGAATGTGTTCGGCTTCTTTCTTCTTGCCTTCATCCGGTTGGGGTGCGTGCTGGTTGGCCACTTCCGTAGGCGGGATGACGACCGGCTCCGTTCTGCTGTTTTCCTGGTCTCTGCGCTCGGTTGCCATGGGCTTTGTTTTTTGTAGGTTTGGAAAATCTTATGCCAACCATTCATCTTCTGATCCAGGGAAAAGTGCAGGGTGTTTTTTACCGGGCAACGGCACGGGAAGTGGCTTCCCGCCTGGGATTGAGCGGGTGGGTGCGCAATACCCCGGAAGGTGATGTGGAAGCAATGGCCACTGGTACGGCCCAACAACTCGAACAGTTTGTCGACTGGTGCCGCCAGGGTCCTCCCGCCGCCCGGGTAACGAATGTCGCAAGCAGCCCACGGGAAGAGGAGTTCTTTATCGGCTTCGAAATCCGCCGCTGACCACTTCATCATTTATATTGCCCACTGCCTATTGCCCACTGCCCACTGCCCATTGCCTATTGCCCACTGCCGAGTTCGCTTACCCACTTATTGCACAAATTGTTGATTCATATATACCAAAAATTACCCACTGCCTCAGCCATTGCGCTTTAGATGAGGTGCGGCATCATTTTGTTGCAGAACTCACTACAATCAGCAAATTGTTAACCTTTAAACGTAGTGTGTTATGCTAGATCAACTCGATCAACTGGAAAATCAAAATACCGAGGAACGTCAAAACTCGGGTGAAGACAGCTCCGGCTCCGAGGGACAGAGCGAAGCACGAATGGAAGGTGGATCGTCCAATGGACGCCGATCTTCCAATCGCGGATTTGCAGCCATGAGTCCTGAGAAGCAGCGCCAGATCGCATCCGAGGGCGGACGTGCTGCTCACAAGCAGGGAGTGGCGCATGAATGGAATTCGGACGAGGCTCGTCGTGCCGGCCGCAAAGGTGGCCAGATCGTGAGCCAGAACCGGGAGCACATGAGTGAGATCGGCCGTCGTGGCGGTCAGAGCTCAGGCGGTCGTCGCAGCAAGAACCAGCAGAGCGAAGGTGATCGCGGCGGCGAATAAGAACTTGTGTTGATGGTGGCTTTTATTGAACGCCCGGGGAGCTTGCTCCCTCGGGCGTTCCTGCTTATTCCGGAACCTCCTGGTCGAACATGCGGTCGGCATTCGGGTCCTGGTGGCGCTCCACATCCTCATCGAAGTTAACCGCACCGGTACGGGTGAGGTGCTGGTTGTCGTCGTCATTCGGGCTGGAGCTGTAGGTCTCCACTCCGGGTTGCTGGGCCGATTCTTCCCGGATATGGGGATCGTTGCGCCGGCCTTCGTCGGAGGGGACGTTGCGGGGGAAATCATCTTTCTTGTCCATCATGCGCTTGGTTTCCTTGATGGGCAAAAAATACATGCCATTGGCTTTGCCAAAAACTTAACGAACGGGGTGCAGGCCGATTCTTGTTTGATGGGTCTTTTGAATATCTTCGGCCCATTCCCCACAACCACATGAGAAATTACATCTTCGTGCTCCTGGCCCTTGCCACGGCAGCCTGTTCCAACGACAACAACAGTACAAAGACCATGGCCGCCTCTGATACCACGGGCAAAGGCGGCGCGGCGCAGGGCGGATCGACAGCTACCGCTAATGGCAACCGTCCCCCGCTCGACACGGCGAAGTACCATGAATTGAATGCCTATCTCGCCAACGGCGATACCACTGGCCGCTGGCCCGTGAAAGGCCCGCTTCCCCTCGGTGGTGCCATTCTTCCTTTCAAGCGCGTGGTGGCCTATTACGGCAACCGCTTCAGCGTGAAGATGGGCGCCCTCGGCAAATGGCCCAAGAAGGAGATGATCCCCAAACTGCTGGAGGAAACCCGCAAATGGACCGAAGCCGATCCGAAGATCCCTGCGGTGCCCTGCCTTCACTATATCTGCGTAACCGCCCAAGGCGCTCCCGGCAAGGATTCCATGTGGCGGTACCGGATGCCGTTGAAAGAGATCGATACCATGCTCAACTGGGCAAAGGAGATCAACGCCATCGTCTTCATCGACGTGCAGGTGGGCCTGAGCGACCTGGAAACCGAGATCCCGCTGCTGGAAAAAGCCCTCGTCAATCCCAACGTGCACCTGGGTATCGATCCCGAATTCGCTATGCGCCGAAAGGGCAATAAGCGCCCCGGTTCCGTGATCGGCACCATGGATGCCTCCGAGATCAACTGGGTGAGCGAATACCTCGCAAAACTGGTCCAGCAGCACAACCTGCCGCCGAAGATGTTCATGGTGCACCGCTTCACCCAGGGCATGGTCACCAACTACCAGAACATCAAGCTTCGTCCCGAAGTGCAGATCATCATGGACATGGATGGCTGGGGACCTCCGGCCAAGAAGAAGGATACTTACTACAGCTGGATCGCACCGCAGCCCGTGCAATTCACCGGGTTCAAACTCTTCTACGTAAATGATACCGAGAAATCGGGCATGAAGGAAATGATGTCCCGTTCCGAGGTGCTGGGCCTTCGTCCCAAGCCCATTTACATTCAGTATCAATAAGAGAAAAAGAACGCGGATAGAACGAATAGAACGAATTTGCACAAATACGGTTTGCTGTTAGGCAAACCGTATTTTTTTGTGATACCTGCCAAGCGAAAATGCAACAAACTCTGCCTGGTATTTGCAGGACTGGCTAACAAAAAATTCCGTGCCTTGGTGCCTTCGTGTCTCGGTCTTTCAAGAAAAGGTAAGGACGATGCTATTTCTGTAGAAGCCGGTGGATGATGAGATAGGAGATGACCGCCAGCAGAAGGATGATCACGATGGAGATGATCACGGCGGGGTCGAGTTTGAGCTCCAGCTTCTGGCGGAAGCGCTTCTTCTTTTGGGTCTTCTTTTTCAGATCGGCATTGAGCTGCTCGAGCAGGCCGGTGAGTTTGCGTTTGTCCTGCATGCCCGCAAGGCCTTCCAGGGCATCGGCATCGAACTCCGAGTCCATCATGCCCTTCTCCACCTCGTGCTTCTCGGTTTCCGACAGGCGGTCCTGCAGGTAACGCAGCAGCGTTTCCTGGTCCACTTCGGGGTTGAGGTTGGATAATATGTCTTTCAGGTCTTCGCTCATGCTTTTCGGGGGCCGGTTTGCTTGAGTTTGCGGTCGAGGATGATCTTCAGGTTGCGCTTGCCATTCTGAATATAACTCTTTACCTGCAGGGCCGAGTAGCCGGTTCGCTCGCAGATCTGGGCATAGCTCATCTTCTTCAGGTAAAACAAAATTACGCACTGCCGTTGCTCTTCATTCAGCTCTTTCAGCGCTTCTTCGAGCAGATCGTAAGTCACTTCGCTCTGCAGCAGCTCCCCGCGGTCGGCTTCCGGGGCTGCCAGGTGCTGGTCTTTCAGTTCCTTGATGCTGCGGGCGCCCTTGTCGCGCAGCCGCATGAGGCAATGGTTCTTCGCCACCATGTACAGCCAGGACTTGAAGAAGTCGATCCGGTATTTACCTACCTCGGTCAGCACTTTCAAAAAGATCTGCTGCACGCAATCCCGCGCCTCTTCCTCGTCCTTCAGGTATTTCATGCACACGCCAAGCAGGAGCAGGGTATAGCGCTCCAGCAGGATGCCGATCCATTGCTGGTTGCCATCCCTGCCATAGAGCTCCAGTAGCTCCTGGTCGCTGATATGTTCATATCGACTCGCTTTCACGTGCGGTGCCAAGATAATGCGTTGAAGGCAATGGACAATAGGTAGTAGGCAGTAGGCAAGAGGCAGTAGGCAGTGGATGCTTCCATCCGTAAGCATTCTTGTCACTATTGCCTATTCCCTATTTCCCATTGCTCATTGCCCATTGCCTACTGCCTATATGATGCTTTCCCCGCAATTTTGCATAAACCGATCGCCCATGACCCGTTTTATCAACCTCCTCGCTGTTGTGCCCATGCGTAAAGAGGCGGCCCACCGCAGCGAGATGGTCAGCCAGCTGCTGTTTGGCGAATATGCCGAGCTCCTCGCCGAAGAAAAAGAATTCGTGAAGGTCCGTTGCCTCACCGACGGTTACGAAGGCTGGGTGCAGCGCAGGCAGTTGCAGGCCGTGGATTCACGGGAGACCATGACCCGCTTCACCACCCAGTACACCACGCGGGTGCTGATGGATGATACGGCGCTCTTCCTGCCCTATGGCAGCCTGCTTCCCGATGGCGAAGGACACTTCGCATTCGGGCCGCATCGACTATCCCTGGTGGGCGACACCTGGACCGCCATGCCCCAGGATTTCGACCCCTACCTGCTCATCGCCGCCTATGGGCCTTTTGTAAATACTCCCTATCTATGGGGCGGTCGCTCGGTATTCGGGATCGACTGCAGCGGTTTTGTGCAGCAGGTATATAAATTCTTCGGCATTTCCCTCCTTCGTGATGCCTATCTGCAGGCCGGGCAGGGCCATGCCGTGGCTTCCGTTGCCGAAGCCAGGCCCGGCGACCTCGCCTTCTTTCACAACGAGCAGGGAAAGATCACCCACGTAGGCCTGGTACTGCCTGAAGGGAAGATCGTGCACGCGGCCGGCCAGGTACGCATCGATGACCTGGATGAACGGGGTATCTGGACCGCCGAAGGGGAACAGTCACATCAACTGCATTCGATCCGGCGGATCGTTGCTTAGGAGAAAAGGCTACGGATCCAGCGGAAGATGGCGGTATCCCAGCCCAGCATTTTAAATGCGGTATAAAAAAGAATGATGGCGAAGATGCGCTTCAGCGCGGCTTCGGAAATGGCAAGCGCGATCTTGCTTCCGAGGAAGCCCCCCACCAGAAAGCCGATGGCCATGATGCCCACGAAGCCGACATGGATATGTCCCTGCTTGTAATAATTGAGCACGGCGAGGATGCCGATCGGAAGAAGCAGGAGACCCAGCGAGGTTCCCTGTGCCTG
>CBHWDR010000259.1:0-5235 GCA_966112575.1 uncultured Chitinophagales bacterium | reverse complement strand
ACCGGCCATCTCCAACCTCATTTCCTTTACCGTGTACAACCTGATCCGCGGGATCTTCCTGTACCGGAAGATGCAGATGCAGCCCTTTACCTGGAACACGCTCTGGACCCTCCTGCTGGCGGCGGCCAGTTACCTCGTTGCCTGGCTGCTCTTCTCCTCCGAAGGCGGTCTGCTCTGGATAATCCTCCGCAGCGCCACCTTCGTTGCCCTCTTCGCCCTCGGCACCATCACCCTCCGCCTCTCCCCCGACGTGCAGCCGGTATGGCTGACGGTGAAGAAGCGGATCGGTTTGGTGAAATAAAAATCGCCGGTCTCCGACCGGCGATCCTGTATCATGTCAATAAAGACTTTCAGTAAAACTGTTAAGGACGAGTCGACATCGTTGTCAGCTGACCCGCCACCATGCGGCCGGCACCCACGATGTGCTTCGACCAGTACTCCTCCAGCAGGTTGCTGATGGTGACACCGTTCTTGGATGCGTGAACAAAGCGGTTGTTGGCAAGGTACATACCCACATGGGAAACACCGCCGGTGGTATTGAAGAAAACCAGGTCGCCTTCTTTCAGCTCGGCCATGGAGATGCGCACCGAAGCCGCGTATTGTTCCCTTGCCGTGCGGGGCACCGACATCCCGTGAACCGAAGTGAAAAGCACCTGCATGAAGGCCGAGCAGTCGATGCCATCACGGCCGGAGCCACCATAGAGGTAGGGAGCACCCCACCAGTCTTCGATCACCCGGAAGAGGTTGAGGCTCTGCACCAGTTCCACTTCGATGTCCAGCAGTTGCGAGAACTTGAATTGAATAAGGTCGGCCGACTCGATCGAGGAAGAGCCCGTTGGGGTTGTGGCAGGGGCTGGCCTGGAAGCGAAAAGAGGTTCGGAAAAGACCGCGCGGGGACCGGATTCCTTTTGAGCGGCGGGCGCCACGTCAATGGAAATGTCCTCCAGAAACTTAACATCATTCTTCGACGTCGATGATTTACCTTGTTTGGCTTTCTGCGCCTGAGCAGGAGCAGCCGCACCCAGGAGGGCAACGATCAGGATGGTGAAGAAATGGCGGTTGGTCATGCGGTTCTTTTTTAGGGCGTACTGGAGCATTACGAAATTAGGGCTTTTTCCACCGAATGTGGAATAACAGGGACGAATTGCGGCGCATTTTATTGCCCTCCGCCTCCGTAACTTGCACGCCTGACCTTGTGTTTTTTCCCCAAAAACCGACCGAAAAGAGGAGACCCGATCATGAAATTTTCGCACTTACACGTTCATACTCAATACTCTCTGCTGGATGGGGCCGCTTCCATACCGGCCCTGTATAAAAAAGCCGTCGCCGACGGCATGCCGGCCCTGGCCATTTCCGACCACGGCAACATGTTCGGCGTCTTCGAATTCGTTGCCCAGGCCTATAAGCACGTCGACGAGAACGGCAAGCCCAAAGTGAAGCCCATCGTTGGCTGTGAATTTTACCTCGTGGAAGACCGGCATCGCCGGTCCTTCACCAAGGAGGAAAAGGACCGCCGCTTCCACCAGATCCTGCTGGCCAAGGATGAAGTGGGTTACCGTAACCTGGTGAAGCTCACCTCACTCGGCTTCATGGAAGGCCTCTACGGCAAGTACCCCCGGATCGACAAAAGCCTCATCATTCAATACCATGAAGGCCTCATCGCCACTACCTGCTGCCTCGGCGCCATGGTGCCCCAGGCCATCCTTCGCAAGTCGGAAGAAGAAGCCGAAAAAGAGTTCAAATGGTGGCTCGACATCTTCGGTGAAGACTTCTACGTCGAGTTCCAGCGCCACGGCATGGCCGAGCAGGACCGCGTGAACAACGTGCTGATCAAGTTCGCCCGTAAATACAATGTCCGGATCATCGCCTCGAACGACTCGCACTATACCGACCAGGAAGACTTCAATGCCCACGACATCCTGCTCTGCATCAACACGGGCGAGAAGCTGGCCACACCGGCCCTGCGCGAGTTCTCCGACGACGATGTGCTGATCAAGGACAAACGCTTTGCTTTTCCCAACGACCAGTTCTTCTTTAAAAAGACCAACCAGATGATCGAGACCTTCCGGGACCTGCCGGAAGCGATCGACAATACCAATGAGATCGCCGACAAGGTGCAGCTGCTCAACCTGAAGCGCGACATCCTGCTGCCGGCCTTCCCCCTGCCGAAAGAGTTCCAGACCTCCAATGATTCGAACCTGAACCAGTGGAGCTACCTCCGCCACCTCACCTACGAAGGCGCCCGCCAGCGGTACAACGACCTCACGCCGGACATAGAGGAGCGTCTCGATTTCGAGCTCAACACCATCCGCACGATGGGCTTTGCGGGTTACTTCCTCATCGTTTCCGACTTCATCAAGGCCGGACGCGACCTCGGGGTATTCGTAGGTCCTGGACGGGGCTCGGCGGCCGGCTCGGCCGTGGCCTACTGCATCGGCATCACCAACATTGACCCGATCAAGTACAACCTCCTCTTCGAACGTTTCCTCAACCCCGACCGGAAGTCGATGCCCGATATCGATACCGACTTCGACGACGTGGGTCGGCAGAAGGTGATCGACTACGTGGTGCAGAAATATGGCAAGAACCAGGTAGCCCAGATCGTGACTTATGGTACGATGGCGGCCAAGATGTCGATCAAGGATGTGGCGCGGGTGATGGACCTGCCCCTCGTGGAATCGAATGCGCTGGCCAAGCTGGTTCCGGAGAAACCGGGCACCAAACTGGGTCGCTGCCTCAAGGGACCGATCACGGCCAAGGAAGGCGAGAAGCCCCTGGAGGAAGATTACGGCTCCGACGACATTGAGAACATCAAGAAATTACGCGAGATCTATAACGGGCAGGGACTGGCCACCGACGTGCTGCATATCGCCGAACGCCTCGAAGGCTCGGTCCGCAACACCGGCATCCATGCCGCGGGCATCATCATCGCCCCGAAAGACCTGACGGAGTTGATCCCGGTCTTTACCTCCAAGGATACGGACCTCTGCATCACCCAGATCGAAGGCTCTATCATCGAGGATTCAGGGGTGATCAAGATGGACTTCCTGGGTCTGAAGACCCTCTCCATTATTAAGGATGCTCTTGACATGATCAAGGCGCGGCATGGCGTGGACATCGTGATCGACGACATCCCGCTGGATGATGCCAAGACCTACGAGCTCTACCAGCGCGGCGACACCATCGCCACCTTCCAGTTCGAGAGCCCGGGCATGCAGAAATACCTGAAGGAACTCAAGCCCGACCAATTTGCCGACCTCATTGCCATGAACGCCCTTTACCGACCGGGTCCCATGGCCTACATCCCGCAATACGTCGACCGCAAGCATGGCCTCGAAGCCGTGACCTATGACCTGGCGGAGATGGAAGAATACCTGCAGGAAACCTACGGGATCACGGTGTACCAGGAACAGGTGATGCTGCTGGCCCAGAAGCTGGCCGGTTTCTCCAAGGGCGATGCCGACGTGCTCCGCAAGGCCATGGGTAAGAAGGACCGCAAGACCCTGGACAAGATGAAGGGCAAGTTTGTCGAAGGCGCGGCCGCCAAGGGCCATGCGGCCAAGACCCTGGAGAAGGTGTGGACCGACTGGGAAGCCTTCGCCCAGTACGCCTTCAACAAATCGCACTCGACCTGTTATGCCTTCGTGGCCTACCAGACGGCCTACCTCAAGGCCCACTACCCGGCCGAGTATATGTCGGCCGTGCTGAACAACGCCAATGCCCTCGACAAGCTCACCTTCTTCATGGAGGAGTGCAAGCGCATGGGCATCAAGGTGCTCGGACCCGATATCAACGAATCGCTGAAAGGCTTTGCCGTGAACGAGGCGGGCGAGATCCGCTTCGGCCTCGGCGGACTGAAGGGTGTGGGTGAGAACGCGATCGAGAATATCATCGACGAAAGAAAGAAGGGCGGGCGCTATGCCGATCCCTTCGACTTCATCAAACGCATCAACCAGCGGGCGGTGAACAAGCGCACTTTGGAAAGCCTGATCAATGCCGGTACGTTCGACTCCTTCCCGCAGCTGCACCGGGCCCAGTATTTCTGCGTGCCGGACGGAGAAGCCCTGTCGGGACTGGAGAAGATCACCAAGTACGGCTCGGTGGTGCAGGCACAGAGCGTGAACACGGCCAACACCCTGTTCGGCGAACTGCCTACGGTCATGGACATCAAGCCGCCCACCATTCCCAACTGTGCCACCTGGACGCTCACCGAGCAGCTCGACCGCGAAAAGGAAGTGGCCGGCATCTACCTGAGCGGGCATCCCCTGGACCACTACAAGTTCGAATTCAAGCATTATGGCATCACCATGATCGTGGACTTCAACGAGGTGAAGGAATCGCAACTGCTGGCCAGCCAGGGCAAGAACTTCAAGATCCTGGCGCTGGTATCGGCGGCCAACCACCGCATCTCGCGGCAGGGCAACAAGTTCGGCTCCTTCGTGCTCGAAGACTACACGGGCAAGACCGAGATCGTGCTGTTCGGCGACGACTATGTGCGCTACAATGCCTATCTGCAGCAGGGCTCGGCCGTGTTCATCACGGGCGGCTTCAAGCAGCGTTTCGCCAAGTCGGATTTCGAGTTCAAGATCACCAGCCTGGCCCTGGCCGAGAACGTGAAGCGGCAGATGACCCGGACCCTCCAGCTCGACCTGGATATCCGCAACCTGCAGCAGGAGACCGTGGACTTCCTCGAAGCCAACATGAAGCAGTACCCGGGAAAATCCTCGCTGCGGATCATCGTGGCAGAGCCCAAGACGCAGATGAAGGCCAACCTGGTGACCCTGGGCGAAGGCTTTGAAATGAACAACGACCTGATCCAGTTCCTGGCCGACAAGCCGGAGATCGAGGTGTCGGTAACGACGTCGTGAGAACGACCATCCAGGTCTTGCTGACCCGGATGGTCTGCCAAAAACGCAGAAATGCTCAACCGGACTTAAATTTGCAGTTCAATACAATCCAAACGATCATTTAAACAACAGAAATATGGCACAAGCATTCACAGATTCCAATTTCCAGACGGAAGTACTCAGCTCCGATAAACTGACGGTGGTGGATTTCTGGGCGGAATGGTGCGGTCCCTGCCGCGCTATCGGTCCCGTTATCGACGAACTGTCGAAAGAATATGACGGCAAGGTGAACATCGGCAAGGTGAACGTGGACGAGAACCCCCAGGTTTCGATGAACTACGGCATTACCTCGATCCCGGCCATCCTCTTCATCAAGAATGGCCAGGTG
>CBHWDR010000258.1:0-5243 GCA_966112575.1 uncultured Chitinophagales bacterium | reverse complement strand
AAAACGAATTGATCTCGGCCGAGAGCACGAACTGGTCGAAGAAATAGCGCCGGCGGCGAAAGGTCATTGCCCAAAGCACCAGCGCATTCAGGGGGATGAGCAGGAGGAGCAGGAACTTCGAGACCTTTTCCGACTTCTGATGAAACAGGTCGCGGAGCTGGGGATCGCTTATTTGCTTCTTGATCATCACTTTCTCCATCATCGGCATCGCGATCTTGCCATAAAACGGACTGTGGGTATGGTAATAAAGATCCTGGTTGAGCCCCTCGAAAACCGGGAAGAGCAGGTAAACGACCACCAGGAGAAGAAAAAACGAAAGCGGCTTGAAATAGGATTTGCGGATCCCTTCGCAATAATCATAAGACAACTTCCCCGGCTTCGTAAAGATCGCGCCAAGGGTTTTGAAGATCGTTCCTTCGAAGTGGGTAACAAAGTGCAGGCCCTCTTCCGCCACATGCGACAGGCTGCGATCATGGTCGGTATATACTTTCTCCCCGCAGCGATTGCAGTATTTCCCTTCGAACTGGTTGGAGCAGTTTTTACACGTAATGGTTGCGACCGGCATAAGCGTGTTGTAAAATAAGGAATTCTCTTAATGAGCCCTTCCTTATTCGCGCCACACGAAATAAACCACCCCGTTCTTATCATCCGAAATGAAGAAGGACTGGTTGTTCCATTGCAGCACATCGCAGGGCCGGCCATAGCGTTTGTCTTCGGTCTTTCCCTGGAGGAAACCGGAAACGATCTCGCGGTACCTGCCTTTTGGCAGCAGCTGCACTACGGCATTGCCCCGCTGCCGCCAAACCGATGTACTGCCATGAAGCGCCACCAGGAAGGAATTGTTGAGCAGGGTATCGCTGAAGCCGCGGAAATGATCGAAGCCCAGGGGCGCCGAATGGGCCAGGAAACCCCAGGGCGCTACCGGTGGTGTGCGCACAAAAGCAGCACGCGAGGAATCGCGGAACTGGGTGTCGGGATAGACCTTGTTTTGAAACTGGTAATAGAAGGGCCAGCCATAATACGCATCCGCCTGCACGGGATGAAACAGGTCTTCCGGCTTATCGGGGCCGATGAGGTCGCGGCCCATGCCGGAGGCCCAGAGCTCACTGCCCACCCACTTCAACCCTACCGAATTGCGCAGGCCACGGGCATAGATGCGGGCGTTGCGTCCATCGGGATCCATCTCCACCACCGAAGCACGCACTTCTTCCTTCTCGATGCAGGCATTGCAGGAGCTGCCAACGCTCACATAGAGCTTGTCGTTATGAAATGAGAGGCTCCGCGTCAGGTGCCAGCCGCCATATTTGTAATGCAGGCCATAGGCAGGGAAGGTGGCGATCACCTTCGCCGGGCCAGAGGGTTTTGCCTCGCCATTGCGATAGACGTAGTACGAAAGCTGGTGGGTTTCGGCCACATAGATAAAGCTCTGACCGTTGCGTTGGTAGAACGCCACCTGGTTGGGGTTGTGCAGCCCGTCGAGGTAGGTGGTCACCTTATCGAAGCGCTTTGTTGCCGCATTCCAACCCTCCAGGATCAGCACCCGTCCACGGCTGTTGTCGCTGCGGTCATACAGATCGGTCACGAAGAGGCGTCCATCCGGACTCTTGGCAAAAAAGCGCGGCCGCTTCAGCCCTTCAACCGCTGCGGCGATCCGGTACCCTTTTGGCACGCTCAGCTGAAAACTGCGTCCATTCTGCAGCCGCACCGGCTGGGGCACGAGGCGTAAGGGCTGCGACCAGGCCAGCTGGTGCAGGAAGAGGAGGGTCAGAAGCAGTTTCATGCAAGGGAGGCTTGAATTTCTTCGAGCAGCGCGCGGTCGTTGGCCAGGCGCGGCACTTTATGTTGTCCGCCCAGCTTGCCTTTCCGGGCGAGCCAGTCGGAGAAGGTGTTCGAGGGAACGGGATGCACAATGGGCAGGCGCAGCGCGATGTCCTTCGTGCGTTTGGCTTCGTAATCGGAGTTGATGCTCTGCAGCGCCTTGTCGAGTGAACGAACGAAGACCTCGAGGTCCTGCGGCTGCCGGTCGAATTCGATCAGCCATTCGTGGGCGCCATTGCCGTTGTCGGAGAAATAAACCGGCGCGGCGGTATAATCGGTCACATGGGCCCCGGTTTCCTCACAGGCCATGGCAATGGCCTGGTCGGTATTGTCCACGATCACTTCTTCACCAAAGGCATTGATGTAATGTTTCAACCGGCCCGAGACCCGGATGCGGAAGGGGGAGAGGGAGGTGAACTGGATCGTATCGCCGATCAGGTAACGCCAGAGCCCACCGTTGGTGGTGATCACCGGCGCATAGTTTTTGCCCAGTTCCACTTCATCCAGCTGGATCGTTTGCGGGTCGTCGTTGCCCCATTCCGATACGGGCAGGAACTCGAAGAAGATGCCATGGTCGCACATGAGCAGCATGCCTTCCTTGGAGATATCGTCCTGGGCCGCGAAGAAGCCCTCGGAGGCGTTGTACATCTCCAGGTAGTTGATCGGGGCGCCGATGAGCTTCTCGAACTGCTGGCGGTAAGGAACGAAGGACACACCGCCGTGCATATAGAGCTCAAGCGAAGGCCATACCTCCTTGATGCAGCTCTTGCCGGTGATCTCGAGGATGCGCTTGAGCAGCACGATGAGCCAGGTGGGCACGCCGGCCATGGAGGTCACGTTCTCCTGTATGGTCGACTGGGCGAGCTTTTCGATCTTGGCCTCCCACTCGTCCATGAGCGCGATGGAGAGGTCGGGCGTGCGCAGCCAGTTGCTCCAGAAGGGGGAGTTCTGCAGGATCACGGCGCTCAGATCCCCGTAATGCACATCTTCATTAATGGAGTTGATCTGGTGGCTGCCGCCGATGACGAGTCCCTTGCCGGTGAGCAGGTCGCTGTCGGGATAGGCGATGTAGTAGAAGGAGAGCACGTCTTTCGAAGCGCGGTAATGGTTCTCCTTCAGGCTTTCTTCCGATACGGGGATGAACTTGCTTTTTTCGGAGGTGGTGCCGCTGCTTTTGGCAAACCAGCTCACGGGCGTGTTCCAGAGCACGTGTTCTTCGCCTTTCATCATGCGTTCGATGAAGGGCTTGAGGTCTTCGTATTGCTGGATGGGCACGCGGCGCTTATAATCGGCCAGCGACTGGATGCCGGAGAACTGGTGGATCCTGCCGAAATCGGTGTACTGGCCGGCGGCCAGCAGGTCCTGCCATACGGCAAACTGGGCACCGATCGGATCGTTGATCCATTGTTCCATCGACCAGAGTCGCATCCGGGCCAGTCGGGATATGGCAGGGCTTAAAAGTTTCATCTCCGTGGGCAAGATAGAAAAGTATCGCTGATCTCGGGCGAAGGATCTCGATCGGGATTGACGTCAGGCAGCGTAAAGCCTTGCGCCCCTACGGGGCACCAGGGAAAATATGGATCCGTAGCCCCGGTCTGAAGACCGGGGCTACCGTTCGACCGCCGCTACGCGGCAGAAGAGATGAAGGGCTTAGGAAACCTTTGGGCACAGAAAATAAGAGATATAAAAAGCCTACCTAAAACACGTCGGGTTTGTCCATTTTCACGTCTATCTGGCCGAATCAAATACGGATTCGTGGTCAGTCCCACCAAGGATGATGAATCATTTCTGCCGAATAGCTTTTCATTGATTAGCCCTGTGTTATTACATGAAGAGATAGCCACACTTGCTGTCAGGGAAATTTGCTAATCGCAGTAATTGTCTGCTATCATGCCTCAGCTTTCCCGAAATGGAGCGCTATGCCAAGGCTCGACCGCCGCTACGCGGCAGAGAACTGGGCAAAGTTCGACCGAGAAGTGATCACTGCCATTTCACTGCGTAGCAGCGTCCGAATGGTAGCCCCGGGCTTCAGCCCGGGGTTAATGGCGATGCATGTCCCCATGTGCCGCGTAGCGGCGCAAGACGGCCGCCGGTTCAAATCGGATCATGAAATAAATAACGATCATCAAAATCGATCCCAGCCTCGGTCAGGAGCTGCCGGTATTCGTTGGCAAAGCTGATCTTCCGGTGATGTGCTTCCTGGTTTTTGATGTAGGCCGCAACCCGCGGCACCCGGTCTTTGCCCAAATGAAAGAGCCCATAACCCGTTTGCCAGGCAAATTCCTTATCCCTGAAGATGGTTTTATTCAGCCAGGCAGATGAGTCGCCTTTGAGCACCCGCATCATTTCGGAAGCCGACTGGGTTGGGCTCATTCCTATCAAAGCATGCAGGTGGTCAGGCTCTGAATTGATCAAAAGCGGTTTATGGCCATGATTGCGCAGGATGCCGCCCAGGTAGTCGTGCAGCCGCTCCCTGAAGAAAGCATCGATGAGTCCGCGCCGGTACTTGACAGCGGTTACCACGTGCACATGCATCTGGGTGTAGGTATTGGCCATTACGAAGGTTTTTTTCAAACCTATCAAGGCCGTTGGGGACAAACCGGTGAAAAAACCCGTCGGCGGGGGAGATTTTTCGCAGAAATCTTGCGCCGCTACGCGGCACGGTGGCCGGGCCAGCTGCTAAGCCCATGGCTGAAGCCATGGGTTACCATTCGTGCACCCCGGCAGGGGTGCGGCATTAAACTTCATCCGGAAGCGCATCCGGGTTGATCTCCTGCAGGAGGTAGTCCTTGCGGCGCAGCTCGAAGTTGCGGCCGAGGTAGAGGGCCTTCACCTGGTCGTCTTCGGCCAGCTCCTCGGCGGTGCCGTGCTTGAAGATCTTGCCTTCGATGAGGAGGTAGGCGCGATCGCAGATGGACAGGGTTTCCGTTACGTTGTGATCGGTGATGAGGATACCGATGTTCTTGAATTTGAGCTTGGCCACGATCGCCTGGATGTCCTCCACCGCAATGGGGTCGATACCAGCGAAGGGCTCGTCGAGGAGAATGAACTTCGGATCCACGGCCAGGGCACGGGCGATCTCGGTCCGTCGCCGCTCGCCACCCGACAGCACATCGCCGTTGCTCTTGCGCACATGGGTGAGGCGGAACTCCGACAGCAGGGACTCCAGCTTTTCCTTGCGCTCCTTCCGGGTTTTCTTCGTCATCTCCAGCACCGCCAGGATATTATCTTCCACGCTCAGCTTGCGGAATACCGAAGCTTCCTGCGGCAGGTAACCGATGCCCAGCCTCGCGCGGCGGTACATGGGCAGCTTGGTGATATCGAGATCGTTCAGGAAAACACGACCCTCGTCCGGACTGACGAGACCGGTAACCATGTAGAAGGTGGTGGTCTTGCCGGCGCCGTTCGGGCCGAGCAGGCCTACG
>CBHWDR010000257.1:0-5261 GCA_966112575.1 uncultured Chitinophagales bacterium | reverse complement strand
CTTCTCCAAAGTAGGATTCGTAGCTGCCACCAAGCAGATGCAGTACAGCTTTGTTGACGCCGCTTTCTCCGGCACTGCCTACTACCGCATCAAGTCGATCGATGTAGACGGTAAGTTCAAGTACACCACCGTGGTATCGATGAAAGGTGGCAAGGCCGGTGTGGTTGTGAAGGCATTCCCCACAGTAACCCGCGGCGCGATCACCATTCAGCATGACGCGGCAGTAAAAGGTTCTTCGATCAGCATCGCTTCCCAGGAAGGCCGTATCGTGAAGTCAGTACTTCCTTCGAATGGCGCCCTGCAGACCAATGTAGACCTCTCCTCCCTGCAGACTGGCATCTACATGGTTCGTTACAACGACGGACTGGGTAATGTAGAGACCCTGAAAGTGATCAAGCAGTAATCGAGACAGTCATCCTTCCTTTTTATACAGCCCTGGCAGCAATGCCGGGGCTTTTTGTTTCCGGTTGTTGACCCTTATGCCGCGCTGGGCCGGAAGTCGATCATCTTGAGCTGGAGGCTTTTCTCGCCGTTCCATTCATTCTCTTCGATCCGGAACACGATGTCGATGGGCTGGCCCGATTCGAGGATCGGCATTTTTTCTGCCATATTGAAGCCGATGCCGCTGATGCGGGTGCCGCCCTGGTGGAGCACGAAGCGGATGTGCGCTTCCTTTACGATCTTGCTCCATCCCGTATTCAGCACGCGCCGGGCGATAAAGGTCGGCCGCAGGTTGTCGGGGCCGAAGGGCTCCATCTGGCAAAGAATATCGTAAAACGAGCGGCGGATATCCGGGAGGCTGATCTCCGCATCGATCACGATCTCGGGGATCAGCAACTCGGGATGGATGGAAGCCTGGACCACCTCTTCGAATTTCTGGCAAAAAGCATCCACCTTGTCGGGTTCGAGCGTCATACCCGCCGCGTAAAAATGCCCTCCATAGCCCAGCAGCAGGTCGCGGCACTGGTGGATGGCCTCGTACACATTGAAGCCCGATACGCTCCTGGCCGAGCCGGCCACATAATCTCCGCTCTGGGTGAGTACGATCGTCGGTCGGTAATAATGGTCGATCAGCCGGGAGGCAACGATGCCCACAACGCCCTTATGCCAGTGCGGCTGGTACAGGACCGTACTCTGGCGGTTGATCATCTGGTCATCCGACCGGATGATGGTGAGCGCTTCTTCCGTGATGCTCATGTCGGCTTCCTTGCGGCTGGTATTATCTATATGCAGCTTTTCGGCTTCCCGGAAGGCCTCTTCATAGCTCTCGGCGATGAACATGTTGACGGCCTTGCGGGCGTCATCCATCCGCCCGGCCGCATTGACCCGGGGGGCGATGATGAAGACCAGGCTGTTGATGCTGAACTCTTTGTCGTGTTTGCTCAGTACACTGAGGGCGCGGATCCCGAAATTGGGATTGGTATTGGCCTTCTGCAGTCCGAAATAGGCCAGGACCCGGTTCTCCCCGGTCATGGAAACAATATCGGCGGCAATGGCCGTGGCTACGAGGTCGAGGTAGTCGAAGGCGAGCTCCACCGGAAGCTGCATCCCGATACAGAGCGCGCAGATGAGCTTGAAGCCAACGCCGCATCCGCAAAGCTCTTTATAAGGGTAGGGACAATCTTTTTGCTTGGGGTTAAGGATGGCCACGGCAGGGGGCAGTTCCTCGTCGGGAAGGTGGTGATCGCAAATAATGAAGTCGATCCCGAGTGAGCGGGCATAGGCAACCAGCTCCACTGACTTGATGCCGCAATCGAGTGAGATGATGAGGGAGAAGCCTTCCGCCGCCGCGAAATCGATGCCGGCACGGCTCACGCCATAACCTTCGCGGTACCGGTGGGGGATATAAAAGTCGATCGCGCTGTGGTGCTTCCGCAGGAACTGGTAAACGCAGGCTACGGATGTGGTGCCGTCGACGTCGTAGTCGCCGAACACAAGGATCTTTTCTTCTTTGTTGATCGCCGAGAGGATGCGGGCTACTGCTTTGTCCATATCCTTCATCCGGAAGGGGTCGTGCAGGTCGGCCGGGGTGGGCCGGAAGTAGTTCTTCGCCTTATCGAAGCTATCGATCCCGCGCTGCACCAGGATATCGCAAAGGGCCCGGTGAACCTTTAGTTCCCGGAAAAGCCCGTCCACTTTGTCTTTAGGTCCGCTCAATACGCGCCAACGTTTCTCCATAACACCTCGGTTCTTTTAATAGCTGCGGTCGGTAACAAAATGCACCAGCTCCTCAAACCCGTCGCGGATCTCCGACTTGGGAAAGCTGTGCAGGATCTGCAAAGCTTCGGATTTATAGGCTTCCATTCGTTCGGTGGTATACCGGATCCCGCCCGTTTTTTCCACCACGTCAATGATGTAATTCACACTGGATTTGCGGGTATTTTCGTTCTTGATGATGTAGATCATCTTGCGGCGGGTCGCCTTGTCCACCTGGTTCAGGGTGTAGATCAATGGCAGGGTCAGCTTTTTCTCCTTGATATCGTTGCCGGTGGGCTTGCCCACGTCCTGTGATGTATAGTCAAAAAGGTCGTCCTTGATCTGGAAGGCCATGCCCACTTTCTCGCCGAACTGCTGCATCCGGCGCGTCTGATCCTCGTCTGTGGAGGTGGACCAGGCGCCCGCGGCACAGGCGGAGGCGAGGAGGGAGGCGGTCTTGCTGCGGATGATCTCGAAGTAAATGGCTTCGTCCATGTTCAGGGAACGGCTCTTTTCCATTTGCAGCAGTTCCCCTTCACTCATCTGCCGCACGGCCTCCGAAAGGTACTTGAGGATCTGAAAATCATTGTTATCGAGGGAGAGGAGCAGGCCTTTTGCGAGGAGGTAGTCGCCCACCAGTACGGAAGCCTTGTTTTTCCAGAGGGCGTAAACTGAGAAAAAACCTCTACGTTCAGGGGAGTCATCAACGACATCGTCGTGCACCAGGGTGGCGGTATGAAGTAATTCCACCAGGGAGGCAGCGCGGTAGGTCGATTCGTTGACCGTGCCGCAGAGCTTCGCCGCGAGAAAGACGAACATGGGCCGCAGCTGTTTGCCCTTGCGCTTCACCACGTACCGCATGATCCGGTCCAGCATGGACACGTTGCTGCGGGCCGCGTCCTTGAACTTCTCTTCAAAAACAGCCAACTCCTGCTCGATCAGATTAACGGGTAGCTTCATTCGTAAATGGTTGGAAAGGTACAACTGGAAACCAATAGTTTGCGAGTTGTGGTATAAGAATTGCACGACTCGAGCAAGCTGTAAGAATCAGGTTGTGTGCAATTGCTTGAAATAAAAATGAAAAGTTTGGTAATTGTACGTCAAGTTATATTTTTGCGGCTGATTAGGACATTGTTTTTAAATTTTAATCAATAGTTATGGCAAGCAAAAAGTACTCTTTTCTAACAGGTATCCTATGCCTGTTGGCATCGTACGGTTTCTCCCAAACCACCACCACCACAGGAACCGGATACGATGTAATGGATTCATCAGTAGTTCCCGCACGCAGAATGCCTCAGTATACTAATTTCAAAGCCGGCCAAGAAAACTACCCCGCCAAACCCCGCAACATGTGGGAGATCGGTCTGAAAGTGGGTACTTTCAATATCTCCGGTGACGTTGCTTCCAAGTTCCCGACCCCGGGTTTTGGCGTGCACGTTCGTAAAGCTTTCGGTTACCTGTTCTCTGCCCGACTGAACTACATGTATGGAATCGGCAAGGGTCAGAACTGGCTGCGCTCCAGCAACTACATGAACAATACCGCCTGGAGAAACAACGGTTACACCAATGCTACCGATCCTTTTGTTTACTATAACTACAAGGCCAACGTTCAGGACCTCGCCCTGGAAGGTATCTTCTCCCTGAACAACATTCGTTTCCACAAGTCGAAGACCGGCGTAAACTTCTATGCGCTTGTTGGTATCGGTGGTACGATCTACGAAACGAAAGTGAATGCCCTCAACGGCACCGCTAAGTATAACTTCTCCACGATCCCCCAGGGAACCTGGAAGACCCGCAAAGACGTACGCGACGACCTGAAAGACCTGCTGGATGACTCCTACGAGACGCCTGCAGAGAACCACGGTGACCGTCGTCCGAAGCTCTTCGGAAACACCTTCAAGCCCGTTGGCCACGTAGGTGCCGGTGTTGCCTTCAAACTGAGCAACCGCCTGAACCTCGCGATCGAAGATCGTTTCACGTTCACGAACGACGATCTGCTCGATGGTCAGCAGTGGGCGGAGCAGACTGCCGGTCAGCCGGTGTTCACCCGCAACTACGATACATATAACTATGCTACCGTTGGTCTGAACATCAACCTCGGTTCGAAAGCTGTTGAGCCCCTGTGGTGGCAGAATCCCCTGGATTATGCTTACCAGGAGATCCGCAAGCCCAAGTACATGATCCTCCCCAAGCCGGTACTGCCTGACACCGATGGTGATGGCGTAACCGACCAGTTCGATATGGAGCAGACTCCTGCCGGTGTAGCGGTTGACACACATGGTGTAACCCTCGATACCGACGGCGACGGCGTACCTGATTCGAAAGACAAGGAGAAAGTAACACCGACCTATTGCCAGCCGGTTGACGCCGATGGTGTTGGTAACTGCCCCTGCCCGGAAGGTTGCGGAGGTAAAAATGACTCTACTGATTGCGCTACCAAGCTCGGTATGCTGCCTTCGGTAATGTTCACCAGCAACACTTCTACCGTTCTGACCAATGATGCGAAGGCCCTGCTGGCTTCTGTGGCCGCCCGCCTCCGTCAGAATCCTGATTGTAAGATCGTAGTTACCAGCTACTGCGCTTCGAACAAGCAACAGCAGCAGCGCAGCTGGGATCGCGTGAACGCCGTGATCAACTACATGGTGGATAAAGAAGGTATCTCTGCTGACCGCTTCTTCTGGAACTATGGCCAGGAAGGTGGTGACTGCAACACCGTTGACCTCCGTGCTGCCGCTGCCGACGAGCAGGGTCAGACCCAGGTTCCGGCTCCTTTCCCCAACATGAGCCGCGGTAAATAAGCCATAAGCTACTTGTTATAACAAAGGCCCCGTCGTTCGTCGACGGGGCCTTTCTTTGGAGTAAAGAGTAAAGAACAAGGAACAGGGAGGAAAGAAGGGAAGAAGGTCTAATTAGCTAATTCTTAACGGGCCGGGCAGGGGTTTCTGGAGAAATTCGAGAATATTTGCCTAAACTGATTAATTTTGCCCTCTTTTATGAGATTTTTCGCCGTCCTTCTATTTTCTGCTTTTCTGTTGAGCTGTAACGGCATCAACAAGATCATGAAG
>CBHWDR010000256.1:0-5264 GCA_966112575.1 uncultured Chitinophagales bacterium | reverse complement strand
CATTGCTTCCGACGGTGGTGTATTCCTTTCCCGCAATGGTGGCACCACCTGGAAAGACCGGAACCGCAACCTCGCCATCAAGCAATTCTATGCAGCGGCCATCCACCCGGCTGCCGGCTCGCCTTATGTAATTGCGGGCGCGCAGGACAACGGCGTGCATCAGCTGAAATACCCCGGACTCGCTTCTTCGATCGAGGTAACGGGAGGTGACGGCGCTTTCGTGCACATCAACCAGCAGAATCCCCAGATCCAGTTCGGCTCCTATGTCAACAGCCAGTACCGCCGCTCTACCAACGGTGGACAGACCTGGAGTTCCGCCAATTTCTCGTCATCCACAGGCCTTTTCATCAATCCCTGGGATTATGATGACGCCACCAATACGATGTATGCCAGCAATGGCGTGTCTTCAGCGCCCAACAACCAGATCCGCCGCTGGCCGAATGCGCCCACCGGTGGTTCCTCAACCCTGATCAACATCGATGCCCTGCGGCGCAACAATGGCCTGGCCAATGCCACGGCATTCAAGGTTTCGCGCCATACGCCCAATCGCGTTTTCATGGGTGGCAGCACCGGCAAGCTGCTTCGTTGGGACAATGCCAACGGCGCCGTGGATGCCGCGGCCCTCGCCGCCAATATTGCTGATATCGGAAGCCCGTCTTTCCCTTCAGGTTTCCTGAACTGCATTGAAGTGGGCACTTCCGACCAGTTCCTTGTGGCCGTTTTCACCAACTATGGTGTGAACAATGTCTGGTATTCCAATAATGGCGGTACCAGCTGGTCGGCCATCGACGGCAACCTGCCCGACATGCCGGTACGCTGGGCCGTTTTCCACCCGCAGTACAACAACCGCCTCATCCTCGCAACGGAAGCCGGCGTTTATACCACTGATGCCGTGAACGGATCGAATACGATCTGGAAGGCCAGCGCCGGATTCCCCACGGTTCGCACCGATATGCTCAAGCTTCGGGCGAGCGACAATACCCTCGTGGCTGCTACGCATGGAAGGGGCATCTTCACCACCGTGATCTCCACGTCCAACGTTCCCGAGATCAACTTTGCCACCGAGGCAGTTTCGGCGAAAGAGGGCAGCGCCGGTATGGATGGCTGCCGTGGCTATAAAGACTACCCGGTTGAATTGACCATCCTCAATGCACCGACAGGAGCTGCGACCGTTACGGTGGGCGTAGAAGCAGGTGGAACGGCTGTACGCGGGGTCGACTTCGACTTCACAACGAACGGTAGCTTCACCACACCTTCCGACCAGGTTGTATTTGCGGATGGGGTTAAAGAGAATAAGTCGATGACCCTCCGGATCTATGATGATGCGGAAGTCGAAGGTACCGAGCAGGTGAACCTGAACTTCACGATCGGCGGCACAACCAATACCGTTGCCGGCGCGGTGGATGCCTATGCGATCACGATCGCCGACAATGACCTTGCGCCCGCCTATCTTTCTTCCATCCGCCAGTTCACCGTGGGTGTGTTCAACAGCAATATCAGCACCACTTCGCCCTTTGCTTCCAACCGTATCCGTCACCGGATGCAGTCGCTTTACACGGCTGCCGAGCTGAGTGCAGCGGGCCTGCGTGCCGGCGATCCGATCCGCTCGCTGGCGATCACGGTGTTGGAAAAGCGGAGCACGCGTGCGTTCACCGGGTTCAGCATCTCCATGGGACATACGGCCAATACTTCGCTGTCCACCGGTTTTGCCAATACCGCTTATACCAATGTGTATTCGGGTAATTATACCACGGTTGCCGGTGTCAACAGCTTTGCGCTGACCACGCCCTTTGTCTGGGATGGCACGTCGAACATCGTGGCGACGTTCTGTTTCGACAACGGCTCCGGCCCGGCTGATGCGAGCGCCGACTTCGTGGAAGGCAATTCCTACCCGCTGGGTGTCGGCGTGCGGGCTTCGACCTACGCCAACTTCACCTCCGGCGCAACGGCGGGCTGCGACCTTCCGGCAGCGTTCACCAGTGATTTCCGGATGAACCTCACCTTCGGCGTTGAGTATGCGGGCAACCCGATCGCAACGGCGCTGAATATGGCCAGAACGGAGTACCTCAACAGCAACAATGACCTCTATTATTACGGTCCGAACGGACAGATCATTGCCCGGGTACGCAACCTCTCGGCCCATAACTATGGCTGTACCCAGGTGCAGATCGATCGCGCCGGCACGGGTGCTACCCGCTTCTGGAACAACAACAAGAAGAACTACCTGGCCGACAAGACCTACTTCATCACGCCGGCTAGTCCGAATGCCGGCGGCAGGGTAGAAGTGACGCTTTATTATACGAAAGCGGAGAAGGAAGGCTGGGAAGCGATTACCCGCGAATCCTGGAACAATGTGCTGATGGTGAAAACCTCGGGCCGCATCAGCGATGTGACGCCGTCGAATGCCCAGCCCAACAATAATGGAACGGTTCAGGCCGTGGTTGTGCCGATTCGGGGCACCTATGGCGACGGTTATACGCTGACCGCGGTGTTCGAAAATGGCTTTGGTGGCTTCGGCGCCGGTGCGCCGGGACGCCAGTTCAACAGCCTGGTCAATGGTTCGAGCCGCCAGGTCAATGGACAGCAGTCGATGACCGTGATCGGCAATCCCTTCCGCGACCAGCTCCGGATCCGCTTCGGCAAGGTCCCGTCCACGATGGTGCAGATGCACCTCTACGACCTGGGCGGCCGCCGCGTTGCCAGCCAGCAACGTGCGATCTCCAGCGAGGCTACGGCCGAAATGGGTGGACTGGGCAGCCTGAGCTCCGGCACCTACGTGCTGGAAGTTGTTGCCGACGGCCAGGTCTTCCGGATCAAAGTGATTCGAGGGAAGTAAGTTCTAATCAAAATCCAAGACCGCCGCGAGGCGGTCTTTTTTTTGGCCTTGCAACCAACCAAAACCGAATTGCCTCTCCTTCTCATAAGTGTTTTCTTTAGATTTTGCCAGAGAATTACGTATTTACCCTTCATTTCCTATCTTACTGCGGCCAAAACTGATTTATGCGTATGAAAAGCCTCCCGAAAGTTCTGAGTATTGCCGTTCTCACCGGCCTAGTCGTGTTCCTCTTATCCATTCCTTTTCGGGGAGAATCCGAGAATGAAGAAGAAAACGAGGGTAATGAGATCCGTGATCGCTATGCGCAGCTGGATGAACAGATGCGTGACCCGTCTACCGGACAAATCCCGAATGAGCGGTTGCTATTAGCCAACCAGCGTACGGAAGAGTCTAAGCGTTCACTTTTAGCCCGTACCACTTCCATGGCATGGACCGAGCGCGGCCCTATCTACGATTCGCTTGGACCCTCCAACGGAAACACGCGCGGAGGCAGCACACTCAGTTATACTTCGGGTATGCTGACCGCCTTTCTGGTGGATACCCTGAACGATGCTTCAGGAAATACGGTCTTTGCCGGTTCTCCTGGCGGTGGCCTCTGGAAGTGTACCAATTTCCTTTCCACCTCTTCGCCAAACTGGTACCCGATCAATGAGTATATGGCAAATATTGCCATCGCAGCCATTTGCCAGAATCCGTCGAGCCCCAATATCATGTACCTCGCCACGGGTGACGGCAACCAGCGGGATATCCGCGGTTTCGGTGTATGGAAATCCACCGATGCCGGTACCACCTGGTCATTGCTGCCGACGACAACGAATTTCACAACGGCTTATAAAATCATCTGCGATGCATCGGATAATGTATACCTGGCAACGGGTGGTTCCTATCTCCAGCGTTCTATGGACGGTGGTGCTACATGGACGAATATTTCCCCTGCAACAGCCGGTGTGGCGGCTTCCAATCAGCATTACGTGCCGGATATGGAGCTCAGCGCCACCGGCCGACTGCACATCGCCCTGGGCTACCTGGGTTCGAGGGTGGAGCATTGGTTCACGGATACGCGGAATGATCCCACACCGGCGTGGACCAGGGGGCAGGGGCTGCGCGTCAGCAATACCTCCGCCAACCGGATGGAGATCGCTGTGAAGGACAATCTTCTTTATGCGGTGGTGTCCAATGCCTCCAGCAATGTGGACTCCTGCTATCGTTCGATCGATGGTGGCGCCAACTGGACCAAGCAAAATACGACGGTTTATGCTACGGGTGTTTCCAATGGACAGGGCTATTATAACATTACCCTCCAGATCGACCCGGACAACTGGAATAATTTTCTTACCGGTGGCCTCGACGCCTATCGGTCTACGGATGCGGGCGTCACGGTTGCCCGGCAGACGTATTGGGTGACTTCAGCTCCTTACCTGCACGCTGACCACCACAACATGCTCTGGTGGAAAGTGGGCTCCGAGAGCCGCGTGATCGTTGCCAGCGACGGCGGCCTGTTTCTTTCCCGCGATGGGGGCGTTACCTGGCGCGACCGGAACCAGAATCTGGCGATCAAGCAATTCTACTCCTGTGCTATCCATCCTACGGCCAGTACCGACTATTTCCTGGCAGGCGCTCAGGATAATGGCTCCCATCAGCTGAAAAATGCGGGCAAGAGCTATTCTTTCGAGGTAATGGGTGGCGACGGTTGTTATGTCCATATCAATCAGCAGGACCCGACGGTACAGTTCGTATCGTATGTGTACAACCAATACCGCCGTTCGACCGATGGCGGAAACAGCTGGTCGTCTGTTAACCCTTCCAACTCATTGGGCTATTTCGTAAATCCCTTCGACTACGATGATGCGAACAACATCATGTATGCGAGCTACTCCAACCGATCGACGACAACCGGAAACAACACGATTCTCCGGTGGGCCAACGCGAATACGGGTACAGCTACTACAACGTTTGTGGATCCCAACCTCTCCCGGAGCGGCGTAGCCACGAACGCATCTGCTTTGAAGGTTTCTCCCTTCACAGCGAATCGTCTTTATGTTGGCACCAATAAGGGACAGCTGGTGCGGATCGATAATGCCAATACCGCAGCTACGGGCTCGGTGACATCGACTGTAATCAGTGACCCGGCATTCCCCTCGGCGTATATGCAAAGCATCGTGTTTGGCTCCACGGAAAACGTGATAGCCGTAACGTTCTCCAACTATGGTGTGAACAACATTTGGTACACCACCGATGGCGGCACAAGCTGGTCGCAGATCGATGGAAACCTTCCTGACATGCCTGTGTGGTGGTCGGCATTCGCACCCAGATGCGCGCAGCGGAGGAGCGCAATGACTACCGCGAAGACGTGCGAAAAGATCACGGCCAGCTCGGTCGCAGCGTGGCGCGCAGCGTGGAGCTCGTGTGGGGCCGCGAGGGACCCCAG
>CBHWDR010000255.1:0-5274 GCA_966112575.1 uncultured Chitinophagales bacterium | reverse complement strand
TAGCAATGCCGACCGTAACGGCATCAATATCCGTCCGGCCGTTGTGTTGGTGAAAGCCAACGACCGGCTTGTGGATCCGAAGATGGATCGTTTCTATTATTTCACGCGCCCTTCGATCGACCGCGAGCTGCGCCTCGGCTTCCGCCGCGGCAATGAGAACATCGAGGTGAAGATCCATCCGCAGTCGAGCCTGGCGGGCAACCTCTACCAGCAGTGGTGCGATGCCAACCAGAAACGCGTGGAAGAAAAGTCGAAGAACCGCATCGCCTACACGCATATGCGCGACATGCAGGGCGGCGAGCTCGAGAAGTTCCTGCTGGAGATGACGCAGGAGCTCAACGACAAGGATGGCCTCATCCTCGACCTGCGCTACAACAACGGCGGCAACGTGCATGACGAAGTGCTGCGCTTCCTCAGCCAGCGGTCCTACCTGCAGTGGAAGTACCGTGAAGGGAATTTCGCGAAGCAGAGCAATTTCGCGCCCAACGACAAGCCCATTGTGCTGCTCATCAACGAGCAGTCGCTCTCCGATGCGGAGATGACGGCCCAGGGCTTCAAGACCCTGAAGCTGGGCACCATCGTGGGAAACGAAACTTATCGCTGGATCATCTTCACCTCGGGAGTCGGCTTTGTGGATGGGTCCTTTGTTCGCCTTCCTTCCTGGGGCTGCTTTACCCTCGATGGCAAGGACCTCGAAAAGACCGGCGTTTCACCCGACATAAAAGTGATCAACACCTTCGAAGACCGCATCAACGGCCGGGATCCCCAGCTCGACCGCGCGATCGCGGAGGTGGTGAAGGAATTCGAGAATTCGAAAATTCGAAAGTGAGGGAATGGGGAAATTAGCGAATTAGCTAATTCGAGAATTCGAAAATGATACAATTAAGAGTCAGAGCTAGTAGAAACCATTTTTGTTATTATTAATAAAAGAGGTTCACGCAAAGCGTGAACCTCTTTTATTAGATAAATGGCTAGTCCTACTTTAAACCACCCATTCTCGAATTAACTCATTCTGGATTTCGTCAATTACAGGGCAAGGTTATCCGCTTCGTCCAATGGCCAGAAAGGATTGTAAGCAACTTCAAAAAGGTGGCCGCTCGGGTCTTTGAAGTAACCGCTGTAGCCGCCCCAAAAAACTTTTTGTGCCGGCTTGACAATGGTGCCGCCTGCCGCGCGTACTTCTTCCATGATGGCATCGGCTTCGGCTTCCGATTTTGTGTTGATGGAAAGTGTGATTCCGGAAAAGCCGGTCGGCTCATCGACAACGGTGGCGTCTTCGGCGAGTTCCTGCCGGGGATGCAGGGAAAGTACGATCCCACCAAGCGGGTAGAGGATCAGTCCTTCCATACTTTTTTCCGAGCGTTTCCAGCCCAGGCCTTCTTCAAAAAAACGTGCAGATTCAGTAATGTCCTTCACCCCGAGGGTGATGAGGTTTAGTTTTTGGCGCATGAGAGGGAAATTAGCGAATTAGCTAATTCTAGAATTCGAAAATGAAGGCTTCGAAGGTTTAGAGGTAGTTCATTTACGACTTGCATTAAAAGAAAGGTTCACGCAACGCGTGAACCTTTCTTTTAATTAGAGCAAATGACTGGTCCTACTTTAAACCACACATTCTCGAATTAGCTAATTCTCGAATTAAAAGTCCTTCTTCCCCTTCTTGATTTCTTCCAGCATCTCTTTCACTGCGCGTTCGAGTTGCGGGTCTTTACCGTTAAGCACCGATTTGTAATCGTTCGGTACTTTGATGTCGGGCTCGAGCTGAAGGTTCTCGGTGGGGCGGCCTTCCTTGCCGATCGTGGCCACCATGGGAATACCGAACACGATCGTGGGATCGATCTGGGTTTCCCACCATACCGCCGTGCCCGTGCCGGCTACCGGCATGCCGATCAGCTTGCCGATGCCGAGTTGCTTGTAGGCATAAGGGAAGATGAAGGCATCCGAATAATTGCTCTCGCTCATCAACACGGTCGAGGGCGCGGTCCATTTGTTCTGGGGCTCACCCGAAGTAGGCGTAACGCCCTGGGGCGAGAACTTGAGGTATTCCTTGCCGCTGAGGAAGGTCACGAGGTCATCGTGCAGCCAGCCGCCGCCATTGAAGCGCGTATCCACGATCAGGGCTTCCTTGCCGCGGGCTTTGCCGAGTACATCTTCATACGTGGTGCGGAAGGAACCATCGTTCATGCCCTGCACATGCACATAGCCGACTTTGCCGCCGGAAAGTTCTTCCACTTTTTTGCGGTTATTGTTCACCCAGCGCTGGTAGAGCAGGTTTTGCTCTTCTCCCTGGGTGATCGGCTTAGTGGTTTCTTCCCAACGTTGCTTTGTTTCGGGATCATAGAGCGAAAGCAGCACGTTCTTGCCATTCTTCCGGTTGAGCAGCTTCGCCCAGTCGGTATTGGCGGTCACTTCCTCACCATCGATCTTTTCAATGACCACGCCCTTGCGGATCTTTGTTTTCGCATTCACAAAAGGACCGCCCTCCAGAACTTCCATCACTTTGAGGCCGTTACCCGTGTACAGCTCATCGTAGAGCATGCCGAGGCTGGCGGTATTGTCGCCGGTCGGGCTCTGCGGCGCGTAGCGGCCACCGGTATGCGAGGCATTCAGTTCGCCCAGCAGCTCGCTCAGCAGCTCCTGGAAATCGTAGTTGTTGTTGATGTAGGGGAGGAATTTTGCATAGGTCGAGCGATAGAGCTTCCAGTCTACACCCGTCATCTTGGGGTCATAAAATTTCTTCATCACCTGGCGCCAGGCATGGTCGAAGATGTACTGGCGTTCTGCTGTGGCATTGAGCACCATCTCCCCGTTCACGGTTACCGGTGCGATGCGGCCGCTCTCTGCATCCACTTTCATGATCTTGCCATCGCTCACCACGAATACGCTCTTGCCGTCCTTGCTCAGGTCCATGCCGGCAGGGCCGCCATCGAGCTTGGCCACCAGCTTGGTTTCCCGCGTGCGGGCATTGGTCATCCACAGATCATAGCCTTTCTCCATCCTTGCAGCGAAGAAGATCTTCTCGCCATCAGGGCTCATCATGTAAGAAGAGATGTTGCCCGAGTTGATGGTGATGCGCAGTTTGCGGTTGTCGATGCCGGCGAAGTCGGGCTCCCAGGACTTGCCGGGAGGGGTGATCTTCAGGCTCGAGTCTTTTTTCGCAGCTTCCTTGTCTTTTTCTTCTTTCTCTTTCAGCAGGGCGAATTCATCCTTGCTCAGCTTGAACTTGTCGAACGCCTCCTGGTCGAAGAACATGGCGTACACGTCCACTTCGCGGGCTCCCTGGAAGGCCAGGGGCTTCTTGCCATCGCGGTCGGTGGTCCAGAGGAGGGCTTTGCCGCCAAAGGCCCATTGTGCACCGCCGTCGAAGAAGCCACTCTGCGTGAGGTTGCGGCGCTCGCCGCTGCCATCTGCCTTCATCACGGCCACTTCCGAGCCACCCCAGCGGCCTTCGGCGGAATTGAAGGCCAGCCACTTGCCGTCGGGCGACCAGGTATAATACTGGTCTCCGTCGGAGTACGAGAAGTTGACGCCTTTAGGAACGATGGTGCGGCTCTTTTTTGAAGCAATGTTATATACCTTGATCACGTTCCGCTCTTCGAGGTAGGCAATCTCTTTTCCGTCGGGAGAAACCACCGGCTGGAACTCATCGGCATCGGTAGCAATCAGGGCCTCTTCTTTCACCACGGTCGATGCATAGAAATAGCCTTCTTCCTTGCGGTCGATGGTTGCCTTGTAGATATCCCAGCCGTCGCCACGCTCCGAAGCATAGTACAGCGAGCGGCCGTCGGGCGCGAACTGTACCGAGCGTTCCTGCTGCGGCGTATTGGTGATGCGCTTGGTATAGCCGCCTTCCACCGAGGTAACGAAGACTTCGCCGCGCACCACGAAGGCGATCTCTTTGCCATTGGGCGAGAGGGCGGTCTGCGTGACACCGGTATTAACCGGGAGGATCTTCTCCTCATTGCCCCGCGTGTCATTGGAAATCGTGATTTTCAGTTTCTGCGGGCTGCCACCTTCCTTCATGGTGTAGATCGCTCCATCGTTGGTGAAGCAGAAGGTGCCGTCCTGGGCGCGGGAGAGAAAGCGGACGGGGTTGTCTTTGAAGCGGGTGAGTTGCACATGCTGTCCGCCCACAACGCCTTTAAAAAGATTTTGTGCACCGCCTTCGCGTTCGCTGAGGTAGTAGAACACATTGTCGTTCTCCCCCCACACCGGGTCGCGGTCTTCGCCGACATAGTCCGACACTTGCGTGTATTCATCCTTTTTCTTGTCGTAGACCCAGATGTCGCGGGTAACCGCCGAGGTATGGTGCTTGCGGAAAGCATCCTCATAACCTTTGCGGTCCTGGAAGATCAGTTTGTCTCCGGAGCTGTTGAAGCGTGCGAACTCCGAGCCGGCCGACAGGAACATGACGGAGCGGCCTCCGGTCACGGGCACCTGGTAGAGTTTCTGGAAGATGCCGCGCTGCGGGAAACGGGCCGACGTATAGACATCGTTGCGATTGGTGCCGAAGAGCACCGACTTGCTGTCGGCCGTGAAATCGTAAGGCAGGTCGTTCGATGAATTGTACGTCAGGCGCCGGGCTTCGCCACCGGTTGATGGCATCACGAACACGTCGAAGTTGCCATAGCGGTCGGAGGCGAAGGCGATCCATTTGCCATCGCGGCTCCACACCGGCATGTAATCGTAGGCCTCGTGCAGCGTAAGCGGAACGGCTTCCCCGCCGGTGGCGGCTACGCGGTAGAGGTCACCCTTGAAGCCGAAGACGATGGTCTTCCCATCGGGCGCGATCTGTGGATAGCGCATCCAGAGCGGATCGTTCTGGGCCTGGCCGGCCAGCGAGCAGGCGAGGGCAGCCAGGGCAATCAATCGTTTCATATTCTTTGGTTTAGTTTTGACGAAATCCTTGTGTCTTTTAAAGTTATCGCTTGATGGTTTTGCAAAAACAGAAATTTGACCAGTGGTTCGGTGCGGGGCTGGAACCATCGGTGATCGTGCCCTGCGAAGCCGGCGACCGCCTGCTCCTGCTGGACTTCACCGACCGGAATACGGAGCTGGACGAGACGATCCTGACCGATACCGGACGCTTCAGCCATTGGGTCAACGGCCAGCTGCGGAAGGCCGGGGCCCGTTATGGTGTGGGCGGGTACAACGAGCACCGCACCATCTACAGCCGCAGCCGGGTTTTCGATGCCCCGAACGGGGAGGAGCCCCGGAGGCTTCATCTGGGCGTGGACATCTGGGGGGCCGGAACCCACACCGTTTTACCAACCCAAG
>CBHWDR010000254.1:0-5279 GCA_966112575.1 uncultured Chitinophagales bacterium | reverse complement strand
GGAAATAAAGAATAAAGCCTGCCCGACATAGCTTTAGCGAAGTCGGGAACAAGGAACAAGGAGTGTCGAGGGACAGAACCTCTAACTGAGTGATGGCTCATACTAAAAAGCCGGAAGGCAACCGTTAGGAAAAGATTGCTTTAAACAAAAACCTCCGTGTCTCTTTGTGTCTTCGTGTCTCCGTGCTGTGTCCGCCGAAGCCTTTGGCGTAGGCGGGGTTCAAAAAGCAGGGTGAGAGCCATCCCCATAGCGCGAACCACTCTTCACGATCAGAGATGCTCGCCGATCTCCGCAGGCTCATTGAGGATGGTGATCAGCTGGTCGAAGTCGCCCCAGAGGAAACCTTCGGCAGCAAGGAAGCGCATGTGCGCAATGAGGTGGTCGTAGAAGCCGCCGCTGTTGAGGATGAAGATGCGCTTATTGTGGATGGAGAGCTGGTTCCAGGTCACGATCTCGAACAGCTCGTCGAGGGTGCCGAAGCCGCCCGGGAGGATGATCGCCGCATCGCAGAGGTCATACATCTTGCGCTTGCGCACGTGCATGTCTTCCACCACAAACAACTCCGTGATCTCGTCGTGCTGATGCTCCCAGTCCACAAGCACCTGGGGGATCACGCCCCGGACGATGCCGCCTTGCTGCATCACCGTGTCGGCCACGATGCCCATGATGCCCTTCTTTCCCCCTCCGTAGATCAGCTCCACGTTGCGCTTGGCCAGGATCGAAGCCAGTTCCACGGCATGCTCGGCATAGACCGGACGCTCACCGGTTTTGGAGCCACAGAAGATCGCGAGTTTGTTAATTACATTCATGCGGTTTCGTTCAGGCTGCAAATGGAAACTAAATTTCTCTATCTTCAAAAAATGCTTTTTCATTGCGAGCGATTGCCTGCAAAAAAATAATGTATGTCCCCTTTCCTCCTTTTCTCCTTCGTGATCGGTTATTTCCTGGTATTGCTCGTAGTGGCCTATTTCACGTCGAGAAAGGCCAATAACGACACCTTCTTCATCGGCAACAAGAACTCCAACTGGATGCTCGTTGCCTTCGGGATGATCGGCACCTCGCTCAGCGGCGTAACCTTCGTGAGCGTGCCCGGCGCCGTTGGGAAGCCCTTCGCGAGCGGCTTCGAAGCCTTTACCTACTTCCAGATCGTGATCGGCTATGTGATCGGGTACTTCATCATCGCCTATGTGCTGCTGCCGCTTTATTACCGGCTTAATGTGACGTCCATCTACAACTACCTGAGCACCCGCCTCGGCTTCACTTCCTATAAAACCGGCGCTTCCTTCTTCATCCTTTCACGCACCCTGGGCGCCACGGCCCGCCTCTACCTGGTCGTCGCCATCCTCCAGGATGCCATCCTTGCCTCCTTTGGTATTCCCTTCTGGGTCACCACTCTGATCATCCTGCTCATGATCCTGCTCTACACCTTTGAGGGCGGGGTGAAAACCATCGTATGGACCGATACCCTGCAAACCACCTGCATGCTCCTCGGCCTGGTGATCTGTGTGATCTATATCCTCAAAACCCTCAACCTGGGTTTCAGCGAAGGCGTCGATGCGCTCAGCGCCCGCCGCTTCACCGATATTTTCGTTTGGGACCCGAACAGTAAGCTGTTCTTCCTCAAGCAGGTCCTGGCTGGCGCCTTCATCACCATCACCATGACCGGCATGGACCAGGAGATGATGCAGAAGAACATCAGCGTGAAGAACCTGAAAGACTCACAGAAGAACATGATCACCTTCTCCCTGATCCAGGCGGCCGTGGTCCTGCTCTTTCTCTTCCTTGGCGGGCTTCTTTACCTCTATGCCACCACAAAGGGCATCACGGCGGCGCCCGACAAGCTCTTCCCCACGGTAGCATTGGGCGAAGGCATACCCCCGATCATCTCCGTGATCTTCATTATCGCCCTGATCTCGGCGCTCTTCCCTTCGGCCGACGGCGCCATTACGGCCCTCACGTCTTCCTTCTGCATCGACATCATCGGGCTGAAACGCCGGGATGACATGTCGGAAGCCTACAAGCAGAAGCTTCGTAAAACCGTGCACCTCATTTTCGCTTTCGTTTTCCTGCTGCTGGTGATGGTATTCAAATGGATCAACAGCGGAAGCATGATCGGCGTGATCCTTAAAGTGGCAGCTTATACCTATGGCCCCCTGCTCGGCCTCTTTGCCTTTGGTATCCTTACCCGTCGTAAAGTGCAGGATCATTACGTGCCTTATATCGCCATAGCGGCGCCGCTGATCTGTTTCTTCCTGGACAAGTACCAGAAACAGATCTTCGGCAGCTTCGAGATCGGTCTGGAACTGATCCTCATCAACGGCCTGCTCACCTTCCTGGGACTCTGGCTGATTTCAAAACCAACGGAAGTTCCGGGTGACGTAAAAGAGATCATCGAACATGGAGCTGCATAATCCGTTGGTACAGCAATATGCCGAACGCTATACCTCGGATGAAGATGCCCTTATTCATGAGGTCGCTGTGTTCACCTATGCCTACCATCCGAAGGCGCATATGCTGAGCGGCCGGCTGCAGGGTAAATTCCTCGAAATGATCAGCTGCATGATGCGCCCCCGAAGGATCCTCGAGATCGGAACCTTCACGGGATACAGCGCGCTTTGTCTCGCAAAAGGGCTTGCAGATGACGGTCAACTGCACACGATCGAGGTCCGGGAAACCGATGCGGCGACTGCAAAAAGCTATTTTGATCGCTCCGAAGCCGGAAAAAAGATAAATTTACATATCGGTGATGCCGGTGTGATCATCGGTGAAATGGAGGAAACGTGGGATTTGGTTTTCATCGATGCCGACAAGGAAAATTATATCCGATATTTTAACCTCGTTTTCCCGCTTGTTCGGGCAAACGGCTTTATTTTAGCGGACAACGTGCTCTTTCACGGTCAGGTATTAGAACAGGAATTAAAGGGGAAAAATGCCAAAGCCATCCAGGCTTTCAACGATTATGTAGCTTCCAGGAATGATGTAGAACGGGTGTTGCTCCCGATTCGCGACGGGATCATGATGATGAAAAAGACTTGACCGGGTTAAGGCCCCAAACCTCGAAACATCCATGAAAAAACTCAGTTTCCTCAGCCTGCTGCTTGCCCTTATGGGCCTGGTAGCCCAATCCCAGACACCCGACGTCGTTCGCAAGTACATCGAAACATTCAAGGAAGTAGCCATTGCCGAAGAGATCCGCACCGGAGTGCCGGCAGCGATCACCCTCGCCCAGGGCATCCACGAATCGGGTGCCGGCACCTCGCCACTGGTGAACGCATCCAACAATCATTTCGGCATCAAGTGCAAAACCGACTGGACCGGTGAGAAAGTGTATCACGATGACGATGCCCGCGGCGAATGCTTCCGGAAATATAACGATCCCTTTCAGTCGTACCGCGATCATTCCGATTTCCTCAAGAACCGTCCTTACTACACCGCCCTCTTTCAGCTGGATCCCATGGATTACAAGGGATGGGCATACGGACTGAAAAAAGCCGGCTATGCCACTAATCCCAAATACCCGGAGATCCTGATCCGCATCATCGAGAACTACGAACTCCAGCAATACACGCTCATCGCATTGAACGGCAAGCCCGCTAACAACCCCGACGTGGTTACCGTATCGAATACCCTGAAAAGCGAATCGCAGAACAATGCAGCGGCGCCCCGTCTTCAGCAGGCCGTTGTTCGCAGCAACTATCCTTCCGGCATCTTCCACATCAACGGCACACGGGTGGTTCTGGTAGAAAAAGGCACTTCCTTTTTGAAGGTGGCCGAAGAGTATAACCTGAGCCTTTCCCGCCTTTTTGAATTCAACGATATCGAGGCGATGGACATCGCACCGGCCGACATGCTCATGTTCCTCCAGCGAAAGCGCAAGGCGGGCCATGAGGAGTTTCATATCGTTCAGGCAGGAGAAACCCTGCAGGGCATCGCCCAGGCCCAGGGCATGCGCCTCGACAACCTCCTCGAATTCAACAGCCTCAAAGCAAATATGCAGGTACAACCGGGAGAAGCACTTTATTTGCAGTATAAAGCGCCTGCCATGCCCAAACTGGCCGGTGTTAAAACAACCCGTTAAGAACTGCTGATAAACTTTCACTGATGCCCATCAAGCTCCACGACAAGACTTTTGATACCTATCTCTCCGAGCAAACCATCCAGGACACGATCGAAAGAATGGCTTCGCTGATCAATGCGGATTACCAGGGCAAGCGGCCCCTGTTCATCGCGATCCTGAACGGTTCCTTCATGTTCGCAGCCGACCTCTTCAAGCGCCTTAACATCGACGCCGAGATCTGCTTTATCAAGCTTGCGTCTTACCGGGGCATGAAGTCCAGCGGGCAGGTCATCACCGCCATTGGCCTCGATGTGGACCTCTTCGGCCGCGATGTGGTCATCATTGAAGACATCGTGGATACGGGCAAAACCCTCAATGAATTCCTGCCCAAGCTCGACCACCAGCAGCCGGCTTCACTGAAGATCGCGGCCCTCCTGCATAAGCCCGAGGCTACCCAGTTTCCCCTGGTGATCGACTACCTGGGTTTCAGCATCCCCAACAAATTCGTGGTCGGCTACGGCCTGGACTACGACGGATTAGGACGTAACCTCAAGGAAATCTATCAGTTGGCAGAAGGGGCTTGATTTACCGGGGGTTAAGTCGTAATTTTCTCAAAATTGCTTTGACGCGACTTGCTTATACGGTCCTCACGCTTCTTTTTTGTCCATTGCTTGCTTTCTCACAGAGTTTCCTGAAAGGGCAAGTAAGGGACGAATCGGGCACCGCTTTGCAAAACGCGGCCATCTTCCAGCACAGCACCCAGCTGATGTATTACACCGGCTCGGATGGCAGCTTCATCATCAGCACCAAACGCCGCTCCGACACCATCACGGTTTCCTACGATGGCTTCCAGCAACAAAAGCTGCTCATCAACCCGGGTGAGTTCATGGAGGTCCGGCTGCGCAAATAGGCAGGCGCCGGCAACTGGCGCGTGTATAAGCTCTCCTCCCTCACCCAGAACCTGAAACGCGAAACCCAGCAGCAATGGTTTACCGGCGATGAAACTTACGCCAGCCTCGTCGAGAACCAGTTCGTCAATGCCGCTCAATATCCGCGGACAGGCGTGTCGCTGAACGTAGACCGCGCATCCTACAGCAACATCCGGCGTTTCCTGACCATGAATTCCGCCGTTCCTCCCGACGCGGTGCGCATGGAGGAGATGATCAACTATTTCAACTTCGCCTACTCCCAGCCCCCGGCAGAAAAAACCTTTGGCGTGCAG
>CBHWDR010000253.1:0-5300 GCA_966112575.1 uncultured Chitinophagales bacterium | reverse complement strand
GTATAGCGGGCGAGGGCCATGGCTGCATAGTAAGCACGACCCGACTTGCCACCACCCACAGCGGGGATGAGCAGGTTGTTCGCATCACCGGGGGTGATGGATGCAGGGGTGTTGAGCAGTTTGGGGCTCAGGCCGTAACCGGTATAGCTGAAGTTGCCGGTACGCTGGCGGGTGTACTCCGATACGAGCTGCACATCCACGTCATGCTTCTCGGCGAACACTTTGTGATAGCCGGCGTTGGCACGAACGATGTACTGGAGGAAACGGGTTGAATTGTTTCCATAAGAGCCACCGGCAGGACTGCCCGGGGTCTGGGGACCAACGGGGAAGCCGGAGGTCTGGGCGGCCCAGGAACCCGGGTAGATCGAGCGCTCGGTAGTGGTGTTGCGGAAGTCGAGACCGGCGAAACCACCGATCGAGATGTTCGGCGTGATGTCGTAGTTCACGTTGGCGGAAGACAGCATCTTCAGCTGGCCGCTCTTGCTCGAAGTACCTGATACACGCGCGAAGGCGTTGGCGCCGGTACGTCCCGAGCCGGTAGCGATCTGGCCATCGGCATTATACAGGGTATGGTAAGGAAGGGCGAGGTAAGCCGCTGCGAAAGGATTGGCCAGCGTGATGGAGTTCTCCGACTCCACGAAGCTCCGCTCCGTATAACCAACCGTATTGTTCAGGGAGAAGGTCAGCTTCTCGCTCTTGGCGTCGATGTTCGCACGCACGGTGTAGCGGGTCAGATCCGAACGCAGGCCGATACCGTCTTCATCATAATACGAGCCCGAAAGGAAATAGCGGGCGCCGGCATTACCGCCGCTGATGTTGATGTCGTGGTTCTGGAACTTGCCTTTGCGCTGGAACACATCCTGCCAGTCGGTATTGATGCCGCGCAGGGAATCGAGGATGCGGTCGTAAGAGGCGAGCGTGGCCGGTGAAAGGCTGGCATTCGCCGGGTTCTTACGCGAGTACACCCAGCCGGGAAGGCTGTTGTTCTGTTGCTGTCCGAGGAGCTCCTGGAACTGGAGCAGTTCGGAAGAGTTCATCATTTCAAAACGCTGGGTACCAGGCTGCGTGATGCCATACTGGCCGTTGTAGGCGAGCACCATCTTACCGGCCTTGCCTTTCTTGGTCGTAGCCACGATCACACCGTTCGAACCGCGGTTACCGTATTGAGCGGTGGCCACGGCGTCGCGGAGTACGTCTACGCTTTCGAAGTCATTGGGGTTGATCGACTGGAACACGCCGGCTTCTACGGGCATTCCATCGATCACATAAAGCGGACCGTTGCCGCCCGTGATCGACGAAGCGCCGCGGATCTGCACGCGGGCTGCAGCACCGGGCTGGCCGGAACCGGTGGTGATCAGGAGACCGGGGGCCTTACCCTGCAGGATCTGATCGAACGAAGCTGCAGGTACGAGGTTGATGCGGTCGGCCGTGATCTTGGTGGCCGAACCGGAATACTGCGACTTCTTCACGCGCTGGTAGCCGGTGACCACCACGGTGCTCATCGCATTGTTCTCGTTAGGCTGCAGCGTCACCGCTACCGGCCCGCTTGCAGGGATGGCAACCGTTTGCGCTGTAAAGCGCACGAAAGAAATTTCCAGGCTGCGACCGCCCTGGGGCACGTTGAGGGTGAACGAACCGTTTTTGTCGGTAACGGTTCCTACATTCTGGCCCACCACCCGTACGGATACGTCGGGAAGGGGCTGTCCATTGTTGTCCGTAACTGTACCGGATACAGTTCGGCTCTGAGCGAGGAGCTGCGTGCATAGGAATAGCAGCCCTGCCATGACAAGCAGTAGTCTTCTCATGCTTTTGTTTTGGATTAGGTAAAAAATAGAGGTTGGAATACCTGGATATTCCAAGACGGCCAGCTACCAGCTAAAATTCAGGTATGTGTGGAGTCTAAGAACAACAGACCTCCAACTCATATGCATTGCTGCACGAATATCGCAAAGGATCCGCTCCTTGTTTTAAAGCCGAGTTATTAAATGACAAATGGCAATCATATATGCTTTATTTTTCTAATGCTACAATTCCATGACAGACAACGGCGATGTGACTAACTATTATCCCATAAGGAAAACCCTTTTGCAACGGGTGTTTCACGGTTGTGCATAACCGCAATTCCAGCCTATAAAAATAAAATTGATAAAAATCATTGCCGGGGACGAGTGGTTCAAACCAAATCATAAAAAAAGCCTCCGTCAGCAGACGGAGGCTTTTTTTATGAGCACAGTTGCTCTATTCCTTACTGGTTTTGAACAGCCAGCTTGTTGTAGAGGATCTCCGAAGCAGGGATCGGCCACACATACGAGAGCGATGTAGGCGGTACCGCGCTCACGCTGCCCTTGGCAGGGAAGGTTTGGTTCAGTCGCATGATGTCAAGCGAGCGAATTCCTTCTCCCAGGAACTCGAGGCGGCGCTCCAGGAGGATGGCGTCGATCAGGGCCTGCTGGGTTGCCGGGGCCAGCACGGTGGCGGGCTCCGAGCGCTGGCGTACCGCGTTCAGGAGCGCGATGGCGCGCACGTCCGGCGTGGTGCTGGTGCGAGCCAGGGCCTCAGCCAGGTTCAGCAGCACTTCCGAGTACCGGATGATCTGCACGTAGTTATTATTATCGTCGTTGTACTTGCTGTAGCGCACATTGGTACCAGGCACCACGAAATTGGTGCGGCGGGCATCATTGGCGCCGAAGAGCGAGAGCGCGCCCGAAGGGTTGAGCGCAAACTCCGCATTCCAGTAGCTGGCCAGGCCATTCTGCGTACCGGGGGCGCTGTTCTGCGACATCGGCATGGCAAAGATGCTTTCCTGGTTGCCTCCGCTGGTGAAGGTGCGGAAGGGGGTCAGGATGCTGGGCATCAGGCGGTGCTGCACACCTGTGGGAGCAACAAAGGGCGCGCTGGTCGGCACGATCTTGTTCGCCTCGGTGATCACATCGGCATAGCGACCCATGCTCAGGTAAACGCGGGTCTTGAAGGCGATGGCCGAGTTCCGGTGTGCACGCGCCAGGTTCGAATCCGTGGCGTTGCCATAGGTCAGCGGCAGGTTTGCCTCCGCATAATTCAGGTCAGTAATGATCTGGTTGTACACTTCCGACATCGGAGCGCGCACCAGGTCGGCGCCGACATTGCTCTTGCTCGCGGTGAGGCGCAGGGGAATACCGAGGCTGGCGCCGTTATCTGCCGTATAAGGCTTGCGGCCATAAAGGTTGGCGAGGTAGTAGTAGCTCACCGCACGCACGAACCGGGCTTCCGCCTTGTACTGGTTGGCGAGCGACTGGGGGATCACCGTGGGGTTGGCATCGATGCCTTCCACCACCACGTTGGCGCGGTTGATAGCAGCGTAGCCGGCCGACCATTGGTTCTCCACCTGGTTATCGGAAGAGACGATCGAGAAGTTCCATACACCCAGGGCCGTAACACCATTATTGGTGATGTTCAGCCAGTCTTCACCACGAACTTCATTATAAATGATCGAGCGGCCGCCCAGGAACTGTCCGCTCTTGGCAGCATTGTAAACACCGAATACCTGCTGGCGGATGCGTTCGGGAGAAGAGAAAGCAACGGCGTCGGAAAGCGAAGTTTCCGGGATCGGGCTGAGTTTTTCCTTCTTGCAGGAACTCAGGCCGGTAGCCCCCACTGCAAAGAGGAGAAATCCGTAAGAAATATTTTTGAGTTTTTTCATGTTCAAGTTTTTGCGTTGAGTTAGAAACCGATGTTAAGACCCAGCGTAAAGGTGCGCGACTGGCCGATGGTGTTGCGGTCCACACCCGGGGTAAGGGCGGAGTTGCCGTTCACCGAGATCTCGGGGTCGGAACCCGGATAGTTGGTGATCACGAAAGCGTTGAACACCTGGCTGTAGACGCGAACGCTCGAGATGCCGGCCTTCGAAGTCAGCTTATTGGGCAGGGTATAGCCCAGGCTGATGTTGCGGCACTTCACGAATCCACCGTCGAACAGGTTGGCGTCGATGGGAATTGAAGATCCGTTCGAGATGTTGTCGTTGTATACAACGCGGGGGATATCGGTCACGTCACCCGGCTTGGTCCAGCGGTTCAGCACGTCGGTAGTGTTGTTCCAGAATCGCTGGTCGAGGAGACCGGCGCGCGAGCCGAAGTACACTTTGTTGCCGAAGCTGTAGATCATGTCGATATTCAGGTCGATGCCTTTGTAGCTGAAGTTGTTGATGAAGCCACCATAAACTTTCGGCAGGGCGTTACCAACCACCTTGCCATCGGTACCGAGGTCGATCGGACGGGCGATCGAGCCATCGCGATACTTCCAGCGCTGGGCTACGGGGTCGGCGAAGTTGAAGAGCACTTCCTTGCCATCCTTATCGAGGAAGATACGGCGGCCGGTAGCAGCATCCACACCTCCGGTGCGTACCATGAAGAAGGAACCGATGGGCAGGCCAACACGGGTGATGTTGGTGCGCTCCAGCTGGGTCGTACCTACGATCTCGGGCACGCCGGGAGCCAGTTCAGTCACCTGATTTTTCTGCGTGGTCAGGTTCAGGGTCATATCCCAAGTGAAAGCACGCTTGTTGAGGATCTTGCCGTTCAGGCTTACTTCCCAACCGCGGTTGTACATTTTCGCAGCGTTGGCAGCGATGGTATTGCCCGGCACACCCATGGAAGTAGGGGTAGGCACATCGATGATCAGGTCGCTGAGTCGGGTATTGTAATAAGTTACATCACCCGTGATGCGGTCGTTGAAGAGGCCGAAGGAGAAGCCGAGGTCCAGCTTCTTACTGGTTTCCCAGGTCAGATTCTGGTTGCCGGCCTGCGAGAAGAACAGCGTGGGATAACCCAGGCCATACTGTCCGGAAGAGAAGGTGGAGAGCGAAGCGAAGTTGCCCACGCCGCTGATGTTACCTACTTCACCGAAGCTGCCGCGGATGCGGAAGAGGTTCAGGGTCTTCGACAGGCCCAGGCTTTGATAGAACGATTCGTCGGAGATATTCCATCCGGCTGAAGCGCCGTAGAAATTACCCCACTTCTTGCCTTCAGCAAAAGCGGAATAGCCGTCGCGGCGGGCCGTTGCGCTGAAGATATACTTGCCTTTGTAGCTATAGTTGGCGCGGCCGAAGAAAGACAGGAGGTAGTTCTCGGTCAGCGCGTTGTTCACCGGGTTGTCGTTGATGGTGAAGTTACCCTGGAAGTCGTTGAAGAAAAGATCGGTCAGGCCCGAGCGGCTGGCACCCCAGCGCTCCACCTTGGTGGTCTGCTCTTCCGAACCGGCCAGCAGCGTGATGCTGTGGTCATTGCGCACCTTGAAATCATAGGTGAGGTAGTTCTGGAAGTTGG
>CBHWDR010000252.1:0-5316 GCA_966112575.1 uncultured Chitinophagales bacterium | reverse complement strand
GGCTTCGTCTACCACGGCTCCGGTTGTAGGCCCGAGCTTTTCGGCGAACCAGCGTTTGCGGATCTCGTGGATCACGGCGGGTACGTCGAAATCGTGCCCTGCGATGATCGCTTCCACGAGGGCGATCGCCATCTTACCGGCGTAGATGCCTTCCGCCTCTTCACCATAGGAATAAACCACATGATACACGCCTTCTTCACCGGTTCCGCGGGTGCGGCCGAAGACCACTTCAATGCCGGCCAGGCTCTGCAGTTCGAGGGCGATATGCTCAATGACATGCCCCATCCAGGTACCGTCCTTCACGCGTTCGAAGAAGCCTCCTTTGTGACCTTCCGAACATTCATGGTTGTAGAGAGAAGGCAACAAACGCTGAAGCTGCTCATGAAATCCAGGGATCTCATTGGTGGGACGGAATTCCAGCTCTTCCAGGTCAAGGGTCATCTGCACCAGTTTCTGCTTTCTGATCGACCAATAGTTCGGTCCCCGCAGCACTTTTATCTCACGTAGTTTCATATAGCTTCTTTATGGGTTGTAAAAGCTCCTGTCCTGATGAAGGCCGATGCCGGTGGTTGTGGATGTTTATCTGAAATGCCTGCCTGGGGCGGCTTCCGGCGGACCATGTAGCGGATGAAGCTAGATAAGTACGGTAAAATTTTGTACCAGTTTTTGAGGAGTCCGCTACGGCAGCGCTTCAACAGGCACACTTTTTTTCCCCATTATCCTATGCAGCATCCAAAAGGGTTTCTGATCGCGGTGGGTGGCGCCGAAGACAAGGGCGAAGAGGAAAAGATCCGCAATAACCGGCTGGACTTTTTTGAAGAAGGGATCCTTCGCCAGATCCTGGCGCTGGCCGGCAAGCGTACGGATCCCCGCATCGAATTGATCACGACCGCTTCATCCAGCCCCGACGTGGTGGCGCAGACCTACAAAAAAGCCTTCAAGCGACTGGGCTATGAAGATGTGGGCCACCTGAAGCTGGCAAGCCGCGAGCAGGCCGACAGCAAGAAGACGCTGGAGCGGCTCGAACGAAGCAACTGCCTGCTCTTCTCCGGCGGCGACCAGCTGAAGCTCTGTTCAGCCCTGGGAGGGACGCAGTTCATCTCCATGGTCCGGGAGCGATATGAGACGGAACCTTTCGTGATCGCCGGTACCAGCGCCGGCGCCGCAGCCATGAGCAATACGATGATCTGCGGTGGCAATGAGAACCGCGCCTTCAAGAAGGGCGAGGTGGAGCTCAGCATTGGCTTCGGCTTTCTGCAGAATGTGATCATTGATACCCATTTCGATGCGCGCGGCCGCTTCGGACGCCTGGTGCAGGCCATAGCGGCCCAACCCGGATCGATCGGCGTGGGCCTCGATGAAGATACGGGCGTGATCGTGGAAAAAGGGGTCCGCCTGAGAGCGATCGGCTCCTCATCGGTCGTGATCGTGGATGGCAGCCACGTTGCTTACAACAACATTGCGGAGATCAAAGCTGGCATGCCGCTTTCCGTATCCAATATTGCCGTGCACGTGTTATCGCACTCCGATTCCTTCGACCTGATGACCCGCGTGTATACACCTTCCGCCCGGCCGGTAATCGAGAACAGCTAACCTAAAAAGAAAGACCTATGGCCCTTCAGATAAATGTCGCCTATCACAACCAGCCGGTGAGCTATCACGTGGTGATGCAGGAGGAACACGTATTCCACCTGCGCCTCAACGAAGAGAGCTACATCAACAGCAAGGATAACGAATACATCCCCCAGAAGATCGTGATCCGCAAGAAGGGAAAGATCTGGATCAGCGATATGGATAACTATGATGAGCTCATCCATGCACTGACCGAAGAAATCGACCAATTCACCACCAACAGAAATTACTGATGAACAAGATCGCAATTGCCATACATGGCGGAGCCGGTCCCGACTCGGACCACATCCGGAAGAACAAGAAAGAATACGAGCAGGGACTGGCCGCCGCCATTGAAGCGGGCTACGAAGTGCTGGAGAAAGGCGGTCATGCGGAAGATGCCGTGGAATCGGCCATCAAAAGCATGGAGGATAATGCCCTGTTCAATGCGGGGCGGGGCTCCTCGCTGAATGAGAAAGCCGAGGTGGAGATGTGCGCTTCCTTCATGAGCGGCTACGACCTTACCTCGGGCGCAGCCGCTATCGTGCGGAACGTGCGCAACCCGATCTCCTTGGCGAGGGCCATTGCCGAGAAGTCGAAGCATGTATACATCGGGTCGATCGGGGCTACCGAATTTGCCCGCTCCCTGGGCCTGCCCATGGAACCCGATGCCTATTTCATTACCGAGAACGCCTACGAAGAATATGTGAAGTCAAGGGAAAAGCAGCACCCGAATGCGCAGGAGATCGGAATGGAACAGGCGCTGAAAAAACACGGAACGGTGGGTTGCGTGGCCCTTGACATCAAGGGGAACCTCTGTGCCGGCACCTCCACCGGGGGGCTGGATTTCTCCAAGCCGGGCCGGATCGCCGACTCGTCGATGATCGGTGTGGGCTGTTATGCCAACAACGCCACCTGCGCGGTATCAACTACGGGCGAAGGTGAATTTCACATCCAGCATGTGACAGCCTTTCATATCTCTGCCCTGATGGAATATGGGGGAAAAACTTTGGAAGAAGCGGCTAAATACCTGGTGCATGAGAAATGCAAGCATGTCACGGCAGACATGGGACTGATCGGTGTGGACCGGGACGGGAATATCGTTGCGGAATTCAATACCCAACGGATGCACCGGGCGAGCAAGTCAACGGGGAAAAGGCTGATCGTAAAGATCTACCCGGATTAGGCACAGTCGCTGATCTCGCGAAGTGCCTGCTGCATGATCGTGCTGTCCTTGGTGCCCTGGACGCTCCAGGTCCGGTTATACTGCGTGGCATAGAGCACGGGAGCCATCTCCTTTTTGGAAGGATTGAAGAAGGCCATGTTTTCGTTCTTATAAACCGAGTACAGGGTGGGCTGTCCATTGATCTGGAGAACTGTACTGAATACCATCATCAGTTGGTCAGATTTACCCGTTGTATCTCAACTGTCATGCCAAGGCTGCTATCTCCGGGAGAGGGTATAGGTAATGATGAAGCTGTTGCCGTTGACATAGACCTGGTCGGAACCGCGGATCTGGCCCGAACTGATCTGGTCGATGTCGAGGTTGAGGTCATCGCCCGACAGGGAGATGTTCAGCATGCGGTTGTTGTTCGACAGCTGCCAGTAGAGCGGCTCCCAGGGCGCAGTACAACCCTGTCGCGCCTGTCCGCCGCCATTGTAATCCAGCGTCAGGATGATGTCGCGCTGGCAATAGGAATAGGTGTTGTAAATATCGGTTTCGGTGCGGCCATCCCCGTCCCAGTCGAAGGCCCGGTCGGAACGGATGCCTGTGATCGCCCAGGTGCCGGCGATATCCGCATCGTCGGCCATCACATCCGATTTGGTGCAGGAGCTGAAGCCGAAGAGGAGGGCAGAAATGCCCAGTAGGGTCAGGAGTTTCTTCATATGATCAGGTTTAGAACAACCACTGCGGTAATTGTGCCAGTTTGAAGCAGGCGGCGGGCGGAGGTTTAGCAAGGATGTGTTAATTGGGGGGGTAGGTATTGGGTATTTGGTATTGGGTATTTGGTATTGGGGTATTGGGGTATTAGGGCTAAGGGCAGCCAACTGCGAAACTTTTACGATCTGGTCATCCCCATCAACAAAGAAGGCTCCCAGGGGAGCCTCAATGCATTTGTCGAACGATACGGTTTTTTCACAGGAAATGTTGTCTGGTTGCGACCGGGCGAAGTAAACCGGGTGCGGATGGTTGATCAGGGATATAGGTGGTCAGCTTGTAAAAGGATATTGTTCGTTTGCTGCAGTAAAATTAGGATGCGAATGGCCTCCCTGGCCAGCACTTAGGCTAAACGAGGCTGCCGGTCGTTGAATACATTAAAATTACCGACAAACTATGGCAGCGACCGCTCGGCCTCCCGGGTGGCGCTCGGGGTTTATCCTTAGCAAGCGCCGTTTGGTATGGGTGAATGACCTGTTCATTAGTTTTTCTTTCCTGCGGAGGCCGAACCCATAAATTTGTCGGAACTAAACATTTACCCTGAAAAGATTGGCATGCCTGCTTCTGATGGTGAGTGGATCCCTGGTGATCCACGCACAAGGCGGACAGCAACGAACGGAACCCAAGGAATATCGGGCAACCGCGGACCGCATCAACGACCTGGTACATACGAAGCTCGATGCGCGCTTCGACTACTCCCAGGCTTACCTGAATGGCAAGGTCTGGATCACCCTGAAGCCCCACTTCTACCCCACCGACTCGCTCACCCTTGATGCCAAGGGCATGACGATCAAAAAAGTGGAGCTCGTCAAGGGCGGCAAGAGCTCGGCGGTCCGTTACGAGTACGACAACTACCTTCTGCGCGTGAAGCTCGACCGCACCTATCGCAATACCGAGAATTATACCGTTTATATCGAGTACACGGCCAAACCCAATGAGTTCAAGGTAAAGGGCAGTGCGGCCATCACCGATGCGAAGGGCCTGTATTTCATCAACCCCAAAGGGGAAGACAAGGACAAGCCCACACAGATCTGGACGCAGGGTGAAACCGAAGCCACTTCGGTTTGGGTCCCTACGATCGATCGTCCGAACCAGAAGACCACGCAGGAGATGCTGCTGACGGTGCCTGCGAAATATGTTTCGCTGAGCAACGGCAAGCTGATGTCGCAGAAAACGAATAGCGACGGCACACGTACCGACTACTGGAAGATGGACCAGCCCCATGCGCCTTACCTTTTCTTCATGGGCGTGGGCGACTATGCCGTGGTAAAAGACAGCTACAAGGGCAAAGAGGTAAGCTACTACGTGGAAAAAGAATACGCACCGGTAGCCCGCCGCATTTTTGGCAAAACGCCGGAGATGATGGCGCTCTATTCCCGCCTGCTTGGCGTGGAATACCCCTGGGTCAAATATGCGCAGATCGTTGGCCGCGACTACGTGAGCGGCGCCATGGAGAATACGACGGCCACCCTGCACCAGGAATCGGCCCAGCAGGACGCACGCGAACTCACCGATGGCAACCGTTGGGAAGAAGTGATCGCGCATGAACTCTTCCACCAGTGGTTCGGCGACCTCGTGACCGCTGAAAGCTGGAGCAACCTTACGGTGAATGAATCCTTCGCCACCATAGGCTCCCAGCTCTGGAACGAATTCCATTATGGAAAAGACTATGGCATGGCCGAGCGGTACACCTCGGTACGCCAGTATCTCGGAAGCGGAAGCGATCGCAAAGAGCTGGTTCGCTTTTTCTACAACGACAAGGAAGA
>CBHWDR010000251.1:0-5364 GCA_966112575.1 uncultured Chitinophagales bacterium | reverse complement strand
AGCACCATCTGGTGGGTCGCTTTATTACCCGAGCAGCTGGAGCTGAAGTAGGCCACATCGTTGTAGCTGGCAATGAAGCGGCGCGCGGGCGCCACACCTTCCACGCGGTATTCGATCCGGCGGTTGGTGGGTGCGGGGTTCATGAATGTGGAGGGCTCGATGTCGTGGTAAGGTCCGAAGATCGTAGCCTTGGCATAGGAGGTGTTGGGGATCGTGCCGCCGGCAGCGATCGAGTAACCCGATCCGAATCCGGCCTGGGTGGTGTCGAACGTGATGTTCGAGTTGGAACCCATGAGCAGGGAGGGATAGGTAATGTTGTAGAAACAGAAGGGGAAGCCGATCGAGAGCTTGGGGCTCCAGGTATCATCCTGGTAGATCGGGGTCACCTCGGTGCTGCCCGTCGTGGAATACGCAAAGGGCAGGTACTGCATCGGGGTAACGATGTAGTCGTTGGTCTGCTTGATGTGCGGTACCGTGGCGGAGATCTGCAGACAGGTGATGCTGCAGGGCAGCGTCGTATCCCGCTTCAGGTTGGTAAAGATGGTTGCCGGGTTCTGGGCCCAGGCATGGAAAAAGGGCAGTAAAAAGAAGAAGAGTAACGTTTTACGTCTCATACGCAGTAGATTATGTAAAAAACAAGGCTGTACGTGAAAATTGGGCGGCTTCGGAGGAATGGAGATTACACGGACCGGATACAGCAGATGCAGCCGATCATTTTTGAGGCAGCCAAACCTAAGATTTTTTTAAATACATCCCCCCAATTTTTTTAACGAATTGTTGATACTTCGTCCGGGATAAGTTTTTGGCGGCTTTCCGGTACAAGGAACAAACCCCTTACCTTTGCCTCCCCAAAAACGAGGTAGGCGGCGGATAGCCCTTGCTTCCTGATGGGACAGGAACGCGGGTGTGGCGAAATTGGTAGACGTATCAGACTTAGGATCTGACGCCGCGAGGCATGGGGGTTCGAGTCCCTCCACCCGCACAGGAAATATCGAATAAAGAACAGGGCTTGTCCGGCGGAGCGTTAGCGAAGTTGGGAATAAGGAATGAAGAAGTGGAGTACCGTTCTGGTTCGATCAAGATAATAACTATTATGGCAACAGTAACCCAGCAAGAGGTAGCGCCGCTGCACAAGCATCTGAGCGTGACCATCAACAAGGAAGATTATCTCCCGACGTTTGAAAAGTCCCTGAAAGAATACAGCAAGAAAGCCAATATCCCCGGCTTCCGCAAGGGCATGGTACCTGCGGGCCTGATCCGGAAGATGTACGGCAACTCGCTGTTCGTAGACGAGGTGCTGAAGACAGTGGACAAGCAGGTGTTCCAGTACCTGGAAACCGAAAAGCTGGAGATCTTCGCCCAGCCCCTGCCGGTGAATATGAACCTCGATCAGCTCGACGTGAATAAGCCCGACAATTATACCTTCACCTTTGAAGTGGGGATGAAGCCCGAGTTCAACCTGCCCGACCTGGGCAAGCAGCCGGTGAAGCGCTACGTGGTGAACGTTTCCGACGAGATGATCAACGAAGAAGTGGAGCGCCTGCGCAGCCGTTATGGCAACATGACAGAGCCGGAAACGGTGGGTGGCGATGAAAACGTGCTGAATGTCACCTTCGTGGAAACCGATGCAGCCGGTAATGAGATCGAAGGCGGCATCCGCAAGGACAACTCCCTGCTGGTGAAATATTTCCAGCCTTCCTTCCGTCCGAAACTGCTCGGGAAGAAGAAGGACGACACCATCCAGATCGCGCTCAGCGAGGCCTTTGAAGGAAAAGAAGCCGAGTGGGTACTGCAGGACCTGGGTATCGACAGCACTACCGGCCGTCATTTCAAGCTGACCATCACCAAGGTCGGACTGATCGAAGCGCGGGAGCTCAATGAAGAATTCTTCACCCAGCTCTTCCCCAACGAAGAAGTAAAGACGGAAGAAGATTTTCGCAACCGCATCCGCCAGGAACTGGAGAAGCAGTGGCAGGCCGAAAGCCGCAACCAGCTGCAGCACTCCATTTACCATATCCTGCTCGACCAGACGCAGATCGATTTCCCCGCCGACTTCCTCAAGCGCTGGCTGAAGAGCCAGGGCCAGGAAGGCCAGACGAAGACCGACGAAGAAGTGGAAGCCGAATTCCCCTCCTTCATCAACCAGCTGAAGTGGACCCTCATCTCCGACAAGATCGCCCAGGAAGGACAGATCCAGGTGGGCCCTGATGAGATGCGCCAGTTTGCCAAGGAGCAGCTGCTCGGCTACATGGGCATGGCCACGCTCGATGAAGAGCAGCAGTGGGTGCGCGATTACATCGACCGCATGATGAAGGACCGGAAGTATGTGGAGGATGCTTACAACCGCCTCCAGACCCAGAAGATCTTCGAATTCGCCGAGTCGAAAGTAAACCCTACGGATACGCCGATCGCGAAGGAAGAGTTCATCAAGATGAACGAGCAGCACCAGCATGCGCATCACTAGGCAGTGGGCAATAGGCAATAGGCAATAGGCAATGGTGAATTGGTGAATGATGAATGATGAGTAGACAATAGCGAAAGAATAGATATCGAAAAAGAGCCGCGATGCGGCTCTTTTTTTTGGCGTCAGGTGAATAAATATATTTCTATTCGGGAACACCCACCCTCATCCATCCTTCACTACCTGCCGTCTCTTACCTCCTTGCTCCTTTCACCTGTCTCTCGTCTCCTCTTTCCTGCCTACTGCCTATTCACTTTTGCCCACTGCCTATTGCCCACTGCCTACTGCCACTGCCTTAATGGCGCTTTTTGGGGTGCGCACGGTATTTGATAGCAATCCTTCGCTTAAATTGCTGAAAATCTAATCCAGACGATATGAGTTTTAATTCCGAATTCGAGAAATATGCCGTGAAGCACAGAGGAATATCCAGCAATACCTTGGACAGTTACGGCAAATACAGCGTTACCGCGCTCACGGCGAACGTGATCGAGGAGCGCCCGATGAACGTGGCCGTAATGGATGTGTATTCGCGTCTGATGATGGACCGCATCATTTTCCTCGGCTACCCGATCAATGATGAAGTAGCCAACATCGTAACCGCCCAGCTCCTCTTCCTCGACTCCACCGACCGCACCCGTGATATCAATATGTACGTCAACTCCCCCGGCGGTTCGGTCTATGCCGGCCTGGGCGTTTACGACACCATGCAGTATGTATCCCCTGACGTGGCCACGATCTGTATCGGTATGGCTGCCTCCATGGGATCGCTCCTGCTGAGCGCCGGTGCGCCCGGAAAGCGGGCCGCCCTTCGGCACAGCCGGGTGATGATGCACCAGCCTTCCGGCGCCATTGGCGGACAGGCAACCGATATCGAGATCACCGTAGGCGAGATCAGGAAGCTGAAGCGGGAATTGTATGACATCTATTGCTACCATTCCGGACAGTCTGCAGAACGCGTGGAAGAAGACCTGACGCGCGACTACTGGATGACGGCGACCCAGGCGAAAGAATACGGGCTGGTAGATGAAGTGCTGCTGGTGAACCCCCGCAAAGAGAAAAAGGCAGAAACCAAATAACTCAATTCTAAACCGATAGATCCATTATGAGCCTTTACGATCCTTTCTATAGCTCCCGCATTGTGAGCCAGCCTGAGCCCGGTCAGCCCGACACGCCGGAAGATCCGGAGATCGAAAAAGAAGAACGCGCCGAGATCGATACGCGCATGCTGTATAAGCGCCTGGAGCGCTATTTCTACGAGAGCCGCGCCATTCACCTCTGGGGTGTGGTGGATGATAAATCCGCCAAAGACGTGGTGACCAAGCTCCTCCTCCTTGAGGCCGATCAGCCCGGCAAGGAGATCAAGCTGTACATCTCCTCCCCCGGTGGCTCCGTGACCTCCGGCATGGTGATCTACGATACGATGAAGCTGATCAGCTCCCCGGTGAGCACGATCTGCATGGGACTGGCTGCCTCCATGGGCTCCATCCTGCTCAGCGCCGGCGAGAAAGGCCGCCGCTTCATCTTCCCGCATGGTGAGGTGATGATCCACCAGCCTTCGCTGGGCGGCCACATCCAGGGCGTAAGTGCCGATATGGAGATCCATGCCGAACAGATCCTGCGCACCAAAGAAATGGGAGCCCGCATCCTCGCCGAGAACACCGGCCAGACGGTCGAGCGCATCCGCAAGGATTTCGAGCGGGATTACTGGATGGACGCCGAGAAGGCCATCGAGTACGGCATCGTGGATAAGATCGCCGATAAAATGTTCTGATCGAACGCATTACAATTAGGAGCCCTGGCGAGAGCCGGGGCTTTTCTTTTGGGGGAGCCGTAAACCTTGAAGGTCTTTAAGACCTTGAAGGTTTACTCGCGCGCGCGCGCCTTTAAAAATTCCCGGAAATGGGAGAAAACCCAGCAAATAAGGAGAAAATTCGGCAACCTTGAAGGTTTATAAAACCTTCAAGGTTGGTCGATAAGGGCCTATGTTTGAACCCTTGCCCCACCCCGCTGAACCGCCTCCGGGTGCCGTTCCCCTAAATCTATCCTATTATTTTCGGCCTTTCGCTACGCTCCCGTTTCATTTTTTCTACTTTTGTAGATTCGGAATGCAGCTTTTATGTCGCAAAAGCATTCTATTGAATTACCAGAAGCAACTACATGGCAAAAAACATTTTACATTGTTCGTTCTGCGGACGCAGCCGGGATGAGGTGAAGATCTTGATCGCAGGACAGGAAGGACATATCTGCGAGAACTGCGTAGAGCATGCCCGGGAGATCATCGACCAGGAGCTCCTGGTGCGTGATGACAAAACGGCCGGCGCATCGTCCTTCAAGCTGACGGTGAAGAAACCGCTCGAGATGAAGAAATTCCTCGACGAATATGTGATCGGTCAGGACGAGGCGAAGAAAGTGCTCTCGGTGGCCGTTTACAACCACTTCAAGCGCCTCCAGTACAAGAGCTCCGACGTGGCGAAGGACGAGATCGAGATCGAGAAAAGCAATATCGTAATGGTGGGCGAAACCGGTACGGGCAAGACCCTGCTGGCCAAGACCATCGCCAAGCTCCTCAACGTGCCCTTCACCATCGTGGATGCGACCGTATTCACCGAAGCCGGTTATGTTGGCGAAGATGTGGAGTCCATCCTCACCCGCCTCCTCCAGGTTTGCAACTATGATGTGGCAGCCGCCGAACGCGGGATCGTTTACATCGACGAGATCGACAAGATCGCCCGCAAGAGCGACAACCCCTCGATCACCCGTGATGTCAGCGGCGAAGGTGTACAACAGGGTATGCTGAAACTCCTCGAAGGAACCGATGTTCTCGTTCCCCCGCAAGGCGGACGCAAGCACCCCGAGCAGAAGCTGATCAAGATCAACACCCAGAATATCCTCTTCATCTGCGG
>CBHWDR010000250.1:0-5381 GCA_966112575.1 uncultured Chitinophagales bacterium | reverse complement strand
CACGCCGTGGTCGATATGGGTCACGTAGTCGCCGGGTTGTAGCTCGCGCAGCGAGCGTAGCGTCAGCGCCTTGTTCTTGTTATAGGCCTGCTTGACCCTGTACTTATGATATCGCTGGAAGATCTGGTGATCGGTATAGCAAAGCAGCTTGAGGTCTTCGTCGATGAACCCTTCATGGATGGCAGTAGCCAGCGGGTTGAAGGTGATCTCTTCATTGAGGTCCTTGAAAATGGAATAAAGACGTTCCAGCTGGCGGGGATTCTCGGCGAAGAGGTTCAGGTCGAAATTCTTTTTCTCCCAGCCTTTCAGGTCGGCGATCAGCATGTCGAACTGCCGGTTGAAGGCTGGCTGGGCTTTCGTATGGAATTCGAGCTCGAAGGAAATATCGGAAGCGGTTTCATGGCCGAAATAAACCGTATGCCGCTTGCGCAGGCCGGCCATGGCCTCATCGGACGTGATGAACTCATCTTCCCGCACCCCGTTCTTCACCAGTTTATCATCCTGCTCCTCGTCTTCCCGGGGCGGGTTGTCCCGGATCAGCTGTAAATAAAGACCGAGGTCTTCCTGGAGGGTGAGCAGCCGCTCGCGAAGAAATTCTTCGTCCTGTACCCAGACCACGGTATTCTCCGGAAGGAAGTCGAAGAGGGAGACTTTAAGCTCATCGTTGAACTGCGTGTCCACGTTGGGAATGATGCTCACCTGGAGGAGGCGCCGCTCGGAGAGCTGGGTCTCGGGATCCACGATGCGGATCGAGTCCACATCATTGCCGAAGAGCTCCACGCGGTAGGGCTTCTCATTGCCAAAGGAATAGATGTCGAGGATACCGCCCCGCACCGCGAACTGTCCGGGCTCGTAAACGAAATCGGTGCGCTCGAAGCCATAGCCCACGAGCTTGCCGCAGAGGGTATCGGGATCGATGGCATCACCCACCTTGATATGAATGATGTTCTCGGAGATCGTCTTGGAGATCACCACTTTCTCGAACACCGCCTCAGGGTAGGTCACCAGGGCGCCGGCACGGTTGCCGCCTGCCGAAGCAAATCGGGTCAGGGCCTCGGTGCGCAGCATCACGTGAGAGGAATTGAGCAGGCGATAGTTCTTGCGGTTCTTGAAGGAGCCGGGGAAATAGTGAATATTCAGCGCATCGGTCAGGGCCTCCAGGGTATTGTGGAAATAGGCTGCGTCCTCCGCTTCGTTGCAGATGAAGACATGGTTGAGCTGTACGCAGGAAGGATGGATAAAAATGCCGGCAGCTACGAACTGTGAAGACGAGCCGCGCAGGTTGCGGAGCCGGATCCGCTCGGGTTGGGCAAAAGAGAGCTTGTCCGCCAACTGGAAGAGGCGGGGGGATTCCATGTACCGGTTCAGTAAGTCGCGAACGCTCATTCGTCAGTGCTCCACCTAAAAATCTAAGGCCAGCGAAGATAAATGGAGATTTCGAAACGCAGATTATTCTGATTACAGGGATTACGCAGATGGCCGCCTACAGGACGGAAATCACAAAATCTCCAAATCAAGAAATCACAAAATCGCAATAGCAGCGGGAGACAGATCAGCGATCAGCGATCTCCAGATTAGCGATCTAGTAACTGTCTTCGTCGCGGTTGGTCAGCAGGTAGACCTTGGCGAGCACATGCAGGAGGAAAATCGAGCAGGTGGTGATGCCGCCGTAGATCGCGAGGACACCGGCCATCAGGTGGAGAAACCAGCCGTCGGGAAAGAGCAGGCTGAGCAGGATGGACACAACGGTGATGATGAGACTTTTCTGCAGAAACTGGAAGAGCCGGTATTCGATATACTCCATGGTTCAGGAAATGCGTACCCAATATACCAAATCCTTCAACACGGCTCAGCCCGGATTCGATGGATGGTTCAATTCACCCGGTGGGCCCTAGCAGGTTACTCCCAACCTAGCAGGTTGGCCCTGACCTAGCAGGTTCCCCCTGACCTGGCAGGTGCAAAAAAATCCCGGCCGTTTGGCCGGGATGGAAAATTTATGAATCAGCAGGAGCTTAGCGAACGAACTGATAGGTGTACTGCTCCCCTTTGTTGCCAAAGATCTTCAGCACATAGCTCGAAGCGGGCAACTGGTGAACCGGCAGCGTGAGGTCGCCATAGCGCGCCTCGCTGGAATACACCTGCTGGCCCTTCATGTTGAAGATGCGCACCTGTACCCTTGTCGTAGCCGTATTACCGGCGCGGATCACCAGCTGGCTTCCGCTGACAAAGCTCTGGCGGATGAAGTTCTTCGTATTCTCAACCGTCGGCACACCCGTAGTTGTGGACGGGATCAGGGTGGTCCAGAGGCCACGGCCGTGGGTGGCGGCCAGCACGGTGAAATCCGACTGGCGGAACTTCAGCATGTGCACCTTCACGTTGGGCAGGTTATTGTTCGAGTTGGGCAGCCATACCGTAGCGGCACCGTTGGATGCTGTGGTTGCCCACACACCCAGCTCGGTACCGATCATGATACCGCCGTTGCCACCGGAAGCGCCATTGAACTGCGCGTTGGCAGGCAGGATCACCACGGAGTACACCGGCATATCGGGCAGGTTGCCTTCGATGGCGGTCCAGGAGGTGCCGCCATCGGTGGTCTCAAACACGGAGGTCACACCGAAGTTGGAGAGCACGGCTACGGCGCGGTTCGAGTTGGACGGGTCCACATCGATACCGGATACGGTAGCGCCGGCAGGTACGCCAGGGAGCGTTCCAACGGTGAGTACCGTGGGCGAGATCGTGTTGGCGGTAGATACTTTCAGCACAACCGGGAAGATGCCGTTGGCGAGGGAGTTGGTACCGATCCAGACCTGGCCCTGCACGAAGGGATCCGCTTTGAAGGCAGTGGCTTCGCGGCTGCTGCCGATCTGGGGCACGGTGTTAACCACTGAAGCGGGCGTTGCGCCCAGGTTGTTGACCACATAATATTTACCGGGATCATCGCCGGCATAGAGCGTGTTCAGGTTATCGTCGTAATCCGTGGGGTTGATGAACTGGCCACGGCTGTTCGACACGCCTGACATATACGACCAGGAAGTACCGCCGTTCAGCGAGCGGTAGAAGTTGTTGCCGGTTGTGGAAGCGATCTGGATCTGGCCGTCGGTCTGGTCGATATGCGGGAAGCCGCCATCGCCGCCAACTACCGGGGCCGTCGCGTTGAGGCCGGCAGAAGTGAACTTCTGGGTATTGTTATCCTGGGCACCGGCGAGGAAATAATTCACATCGGTCGGGTGCAGGTCGGCGCCATAGAACTGAGTTACGTTGTACCCGTTGTTCTTGTTGAGCCAGGTCTGCCCGGGAGAGTTGACATCCGGGGAATGATAGACGCCACCGTCGTTACCGACGATCAGCGAGGATGAGCTGTTGTAGAGCAGTACATGCTGGTCTACGTGAATATTGCTGCCGATCTCCGTCCAGTTGCTGCCTCCATCGGTGGAGCGGGCAACGCGCAGACCACCAACCACCACGATATCGGGGTTGTTGGGATCCACGGCCGAACAGAGGTTGAACCAGGTCTGTGAAACGCCGCCGTTGTTCAACGAGGAGGGCGCAGCCAGCGAATCCCAGGTGGTACCGGCGTTCGAAGAACGGTAAACGGCACGGACCTGCGAGTTGGCGCTGTCCTGCATCACCAGGTAAAGGCGGTTCGGATCGGAAGGGGCTACCGAGATATCGGCACGCTGGGTAACGAAGCTCTTCACCGGGGTGATCTCCACCCAGGCGTTGGCTGCACCCGTATTGGCACCGTTCAGGGAAGCGGAAGAGCGATAAACAGCCGTACGGCTGAAAATGCCCAGGGTGGCATACAGGTCACCGTTGGAAGCCACTTCCAGGTCGGCAGCACGGCCGGTTGCGAAGTTGAGGGAAGAGCCCGTTGTGCCGGCGCCGAGGACCTGGGTCCAGGTGGTGCCGCCATCGGTAGAGCGCTGCACCCCGCGGAAGGTCGTGTTGGCATTGCGCAGCGAAGCATAAAGATTGCCATTGTTGTCCTGCACCAGATCCTGCACGAATTCGAAGCTGGAGCTCGAGGGGATGAGGGTCCAGGTGGCACCGCCATCGGTGCTCTTATAGATACCGGCGCCTTTAACGGCATCGATATTGAAGTAGCCTTCGCCGGTACCGGCATACATGATCGCACCATTGGTACGGTCCTGCAGCAGGGCGGAGATGGCCAGGTTGTTCAGCTTATCGTTCACCGGGGTCCAGTTGGGGGTGGCCGAAAGGAAATTGGTGGTCTTGAAGATGCCACCGCTCACGGAGCCGGCGAACACCGTGTTGCCGGTCGCATCGCGCCGGTCAACGAGGATCGCGCGGGTACGGCCGCCGATATTACTGGGGCCGCGCTCCGTCCAGGTCAGCGCGTTGGTGCGGAAGGTTCCCGAACCGGTAAGGGCCGCCATGCGGGCACGGGCCACTTCGAGGCGCTCCCGGGGGATGATGTTGAGGTAAGGATCACGGGTCATTTTGAACTCCTGTTCCATGGCCTTTTCCAGGCCGGCCGTCTCAAGATCGGATCCGGTTTCCACAGGGGAGTTGGACTGGCAGGCGGCCAGGCCCGAAAGGAGGGCGATCGCCAGCCAATTGTTACGCGCGAACTTCATAATTGCAAATGTTTAAGGCTAAATTGTTAGTCGGTTGAAATGTTTGAGTATTGCTATCGGAGCGCTTTGGGAAAACGTTTGTAAACCATCAAATTTAATCGAAATCCCATTTAAAACGACCTTATGCGGTACAAATTCTTCCTCCTTGGCTTTCTCCTCGTATCCCTTGCTACATACGCACAAACGGGCGTAAAGGTTTACGGTTTTTTCCAGGAACAGAGCCCCGGCACGGTTGCCGTTGACCCGGTTACCCACCAGGAGATCCGCCCCGACCTTCCCCGGGTCTACCAGCTTTACCTCTCGGTTCCGAAAGGCACCAAACTGCAGGTCCGCGAAGTATGGGTAGAAGGAAAACGCCTGAAAGCGAGCGCAGAGGCAGTTCGCTCACCGGTGACCTTCGTTTCTCCGGGCACTGGCCAGAAAGAAACCCTGATCCCCAAAACCACAAACACCATCTTCCGGCTGGAGACGAGCGAACCCACAACAAAGGTTGTCCAGGCCAAGGCAAGATCATTGGCCAGTGCCAACCAGCTGGTGGTCGCCTACACGCTCAACGGCACCCTGCGGTATGCCAGCCTGAAAACGCTGAAACGCCTCGAGCCGATGCTTAATATGTAAAGGAAAGCTAGAAAGCGGGCCGGGATCCGGCCGTAGAACTTATTCGAGGGGAGAGAAAGAACGCGGATAGAACGGAGCAAATAAATTCTCGCGAATCTTTTTATAAATCTGTTCGCGTAGATCCGTTCTATTGATGAAATCTGTGTTCCTTCTCTCCCTTCGCTT
>CBHWDR010000249.1:0-5382 GCA_966112575.1 uncultured Chitinophagales bacterium | reverse complement strand
TTTCCGACCAACCCGGTCGCCAATATCAATACCCTGGACGCCGTAACTTCTTATTTCTGGGATTTCGGCGACGGATTCACGTCTACATCGCCAACGCCTTCACATACCTACACGGTGCAGGGCACCTATACCGTGCGACTGATCATCACCACCAGTTCGGGATGTACCGACAGCCTGGTGGTTCCCGCGGCCGTACAGGTAGGCCGCAGGCCGGTCATCAACTTCACGGCGGTCCCCAACCCGGTCTGCGCCTTTCGCGATGTGCAGTTCACCGATCTGACCAACGAGGCGGATCAGTGGCAGTGGATCTTCGGGGATGGAGGTTCGTCGAATATCAGGAACCCGATCTATCAATATTCGGATACCGGCAAGTTCACCGTCCAGTTGATCGCCACGAACAATGGCTGCCGCGATTCCCTGCGCAAAATTGATTTTATCCAGATCAAGCCCCCGATCGCCAAATTTGGCTACCTCACCAATTGCGACAACCGGTTCCGGTTCGACTTCCGGGATTCGTCCATCGGGGCCACCAGCTGGTTCTGGGAATTCGGCGACGGCATCACCTCTACGCTCCAGAACCCAAGCCATGTCTACAGCGCGCTGGGCACCTATACGGTCCGGCTCACGGTGAGCAATGACACCTGCTCCCATTCCACTACAAAGACCATCCGGGTCATCCAGGAAGCGCCCGATTTCGTAGCTGACCCCACGAGCATTTGCCGGCTGAACAACATCAATTTCGCTGCGACCAATTTTACCCCTGGGAACATTGTAAACTTCTACTGGGACTTCGGAAACGGGGTGATCGATCCGGTATTCGCCGGCACCACGCATGGAATGACCTATGTGAACTCGGGAACTTATACCGTAACGCTGATCACCACCGATATCTACGGCTGTAAGGACACCGTGATCAAGCCGAATTACATCCGGGTGAACGGTCCTACGGCCAACTTCAACTGGAGCAATGTCAACGGATGTAAAGGGCTTACCTCTTCTTTTACCGATCTATCGCAATCCGACGGCATCAGCAACATTGTTTCCTGGACCTTTGATTATGGCGACGGGAACCGGGTGACCTACCCGCCGGCGACGCCGCCTTACCAGCACACGTATGATACTGCCGGGACGTTCACGGTTAAATTAATTGTTCGCGATGCCGGCGGTTGCGCCGACAGCATCACGCGCACGAATCTTGTTGTCACCACCAGCCCGAAAGCGAACTTCCGTGCCGACACCCTGCAGTGCCCGGGCAGCGTTGTTCCGTTTACCAACTTCTCGGTTGGCACCGGACTCACTTATGCATGGGACCTGGGCAACTCCAGCACCTCCACCCTGCAGGCACCGACCACCACGTACACAAACACCGGCTATTATACCGTGCGCCTAATCGTAACGGATTACGTAGGCTGCCGGGATACGCTCACCCGTCCCAATTACATCCGGGTATCGCGTCCTGCTGCCAGCTTTACGATGAGCGATTCGATCTCTTCCTGTACGCCTTTTGAAGTTCAGTTCACGAATACTTCGCAATATTTCAATTCAGCGACATGGGACCTTGGTACGGGCATATCGAACCAGGCCAGCCCGACGACGTATTATAACCTGGCAGGCACTTACCCGATCCGACTCTATGTAACCAGCCCCGGAGGTTGCAGAGATACCGCCTATGGTACGGTGCGGGTGTACGACACCATCGGTTCGCGGGTGACTTACCTGCCGCTGAACGGGTGCAAGCCGCTCAGCGTGGACCTCAACGCCTTCTCCCCCGGCCCCATGACCTTTACCTGGGATTTTGGCGATGGTGTGCTGATCACGAATACCGATACGGCGATCAACCACGTATATAATTTCTTCGGCGACTTCATTCCGAAGGTGATCATGACCGATCCTTCCGGCTGTATCATCCCCGTGACGGGAAAGGATACGATCCGGATCATCGGGGCTACCGCCAAATTCGGGATCGATCGCAACCTGCTCTGCGACTCCGGGCTGGTGCGTTTTATCGATTCCACCACGTTCAACGATACCCTGAGTTCCTACAACTGGAACTTCGGCGACGGCACGTTCTCCAACGCACCTTCCCCGACACACTATTATTCGCAGCCGGGTACTTACCAGGTGTCGCTGAATGTGGGCACGCAAAACTTCTGCGTGGATACCTTCCGCCTCAACGTGCCCATCAAAGTAGTGGCCAGCCCACTGATCCGGATCGGAGGGGATACGGCGATCTGCGTGAACGACTACATACTTCATAGCGGGGTCTTCGACCGAACGGACACCTCGGCCGTGCGGTGGAACTGGACCTTTCCCAATGGCAATAATGCCAATGTTCAGAACCCGGTTCGACAACAATACAACCAGTCGGGCAGCTTCGTGGTGCGAACGATCGCCGTGAACAGCAGCGGCTGTAGCGACACGGCTACCCGGAATATCCGCATTCATCCCCTGCCCACGGTGACGATGCCCTCCACCATCACCAAGCAGGCCGGCTTCCCGCTGCAGATCCCCGCGACCTATTCATCGGGCACCAACCTCTGGACCTGGCAACCGGCCACCGGGCTTGATTGCACCAATTGCCCGCAGCCGACCACAGAGACCAAGTTCAATACGAAATACCAGGTATCCTTTGCCGACTCCAATGGCTGCCGCAACACGGGTGAGATCCAGGTGATCGTGGTCTGCAAGAACGCCAATGTATTCCTGCCGAATACCTTCTCCCCTAATGGCGATGGCAGCAACGACGTGTTCTATGTGCGCGGACGGGGCCTGGAACGCGTGAAGTCACTTCGCGTTTTCAACCGCTGGGGCGAGATCGTTTATGAAGTGCAGAATTTCCCGGTGAACAATCCTTCTTACGGCTGGGACGGCCGTTACAAAGGCAACAAGGCCGTTCCCGACGTGTACGTGTACCAGGTGGAAGTATTCTGCGAGAACAGTGAAGTGATCCGTTTTGAAGGGAACGTAGCCTTAATCCAGTAACCATGCGCAAACGAATTCTGACGATATGTTTTGGTTTGATATCGCTGGGCCTGCGGGCACAGGATATCCATTTCTCGCAATTCTTCGAAGCGCCCCTGCTCCGCAATCCCTCCCTGGCCGGCATTTTCACGGGCGATATCCGGGTGCAGGCCGTTTTCCGCGATCAGTGGAATTCGGTGACGCAGGCTTACAAGACCGGCTCCCTGAATGCCGAATACAAGATGCCGGTTGGCAAGGGAAATGATTTTCTCACCGCCGGGGTGCAGGCATTATACGATCGCGCGGGAAGCGTGTCCTGGGTTTCTTCGCATATCCTCCCGGCGCTCAATTATCACAAGTCGCTCAGTGTGGACCGCAACAGCTATCTCTCGCTGGGCTTCATGGGCGGCCCCGTATCGCGGCGCTTCGACCGGACGAAAATGACCACTAATAGCCAGTATGATGGCGTCGGTGATGGCGAAACGCTGATCGACCCGAAAGTGTTCTATATCGATGCTGCGGTGGGCATGAGCTATAATACGCAGCTGAATGAGAACGCGGATAATAATATCTTCCTCGGGCTTGCCTATCATCATTTCAACCGCCCGAAGAATGCCTTTTACCGGAATGCATCAAATGTAGTGGAACCGAAATGGGTCGCCGCCGCAGGCGTTCGTTTTTCGGTCACACCGGGCAGCTACCTGACGCTGCAGGCCGATCATTCGCGGCAGGCCGGCTTCCGGGAGACCATCGCTGGCGCCTTGTATGGGATCAAGATCGGTCCCGAGCTTGACAACCCCAACTACACGCTGCATGGCGGCGCTTTCTTCCGCGTGAATGATGCATTCATCCCGGTGATCAAGCTGGATTATCATCCCTTCTCCGTTTCCCTGAGTTATGATGTAAACATTTCGAAACTGAAGACCTCCTCCATGGGTCGCGGCGGCTTCGAGATGGGCGTTTCTTATGTCGGCTTCACCAAGCGCGACAACTCTTCGCTGAATGCTGTCCTCTGTCCGAAATTCTGATCTCTCACATCCATACAGGAATTGGAAAAGGAGATGGAAAGCGAGTCAACAACATCGCTTTCCATCTCCTTGCACCTATCTGCTTTCTGCTATGCTCTAATAAGGTTTTGCCTCGTGCGACTGGTTCTTCGCCTGCTCCACGCCTTCTTTCGAGTCGGTGGAACCGATCGGGCCTCTATCCGTTTGCTGGCCATTCGAGCCACGCAGGCCTTCAGCCACACGGCGGCCATAATCCGCGTCGCACTGGGTAAACAGCTCGATCATCTTATCCTGGATATGTTTTGCCGCCGGCTTCAAGGTATTCACCAGGTTTAGGATCAGGTCATCCCGCTCCCAGTCGGAATAAGCGCGGTAACGCTCGCCGGCCTGTTTGAAATTATTCTGCCGGTCGATCTTCTGGCGCACCAGGCGCGCGTGGTATTCGGGCTCATAGTCCTTGCCCGCTTTAGGTGCTTCTTTCAATCCGCCCAAAGTTGAAGGCTCGTAGTTGACGTGCGGGTTCAGTCCTTCTACCAGGTCCTGGCGGTAGGCCATCTGTCCGTCCCGCTGGTTCGTGGCCACCTGCCTGCGTGGGGCATTGATCGGTAACTGCAGGTAATTGGTGCCTACCCGGTAGCGCTGCGTATCGGAATAAGCGAAGGTGCGTCCCTGAAGCATCTTGTCATCAGAGAAGTCGAGGCCATCAACGAGCACGCCCGTGCCGAAGGCCGACTGCTCCACCTCGGCAAAATAGTTCACCGGGTTGCGATCGAGCACCATCCGGCCCACGGGTAGCCAGGGGAACTGGTCTTCCGGCCAGATCTTGGTATCGTCGAGCGGGTCGAAATCGAGTTCGGGGTGGTCGTCATCGCTCATGATCTGCACCAGCAGCTCCCATTCGGGAAACTCGCCTTTTTCGATGGATTCATAAAGGTCCTGGGTAGCATGATTGAAATTTTTACCCTGAATCTCCTGGGCTTCGGCCTGGGTAAGATTGCGGATGCCCTGTTTGGGCTCGAAATGATATTTCACCAGTACGGCCTTGCCTTCTTCATTCACCCATTTGTAGGTGTTCACCCCCGAACCCTGCATCTGCCGGTAGTTGGCCGGGATGCCCCAGGGAGAGAAGAGGAAGGTGATCATGTGCATGGCTTCCGGCGTATTGGAGATGAAGTCGAAGATGCGTTCGCCGTCCTGGATATTGGTCACCGGATCGGGCTTGAAGGCATGGACCAGGTCGGGAAACTTCATGGCATCGCGGATAAAAAACACCTTGAGGTTGTTGCCCACGAGGTCCCAGTTGCCATCTTCCGTATAGAACTTCACCGCGAAGCCCCGGGGATCACGAAGGGTTTCCGGGGAATGACCTCCGTGGATCACGGAAGAAAAACGAACGAATACCGGTGTCCGCTTC
>CBHWDR010000248.1:0-5398 GCA_966112575.1 uncultured Chitinophagales bacterium | reverse complement strand
AGCTTTCCGAAGCGATCACCGATATCAAGGCCGCTACCTTCCCCGGTTCCGAGCCTGCTGATATCACGTTCAGCGGCAGCAAGACCAACTGGGTCAAGTTTGCCAACACCGTGAAAATGCGCATCCTCATGCGCCAGTCGAACATGGCCGGCCGTGACGCGTACATCACCGGTAAGATCAACGAGATCGTTACCGAAGGTTCGGGCCTCATCACGAACAACGTGTATGTACAGCCCGGTTATCAGAAGTCGTCCGGTTCTTCCGGTTCGAAGCTGAACCCCTTCTATGCCAACTATGGCTACGATCAGAACGATGCCCAGTCTTCCAACTATGCTTATCGCAAAGTAGGAGCGGTGCTGATCAACTTCCTGAAGAACACGGCTGACGGCTTCCGCCTGCCCCGCCTGGCTGCCCCGAAATCCGGTGGCGACCCGGCTCTGGCTGCTAGCTATGTAGGCATTCCCCTTGGTGGCGACGGCTCCTCTTACCTGGAAGCCAACACGTCTTCGATCGGCTCCATGCAGATCGTAAAAGGTGATGCCTCCCGTCCTTCGATCCTGATGTCGGCTGCCGAGGCTTATTTCCTCGCTGCTGAAGCTGCCCAGCGTTATGGCATTACCGCCTTCGGTTCGGCCCAGACCAACTATGAGAACGGTGTACGCCAGGCCTTCCGCCTTGCTGCCGCTACGCATACCGGTACGGCTACCGCTACCAACGCACAAGCTGACGCTGCTGCCAACACCTACCTGGCCTCTGCCCAGCAACTGGTTGACTTCGCTGCTTCAACCGATAAGCTGCGCACCATCTGGGTACAGAAGTGGGTAGCCCTTGCGCATGTGGATGGCCTGGAAGCCTGGAGCGAATACCGTCGCACCAACTCGCCTACATCGAGCGGTGCCGTTCCGACCTCACCCAAGTCCGTAGCTGTTTCGGGTTCACAAGCCGAGCCGGTACGCCTGTTCTACCCCCTGCGCGAGCAGAACGTAAACAGCGCCAACTACCAGTCGGTGAACGTGTTCACCAACCGCATCTTCTGGGACGTTAACTAATCATACACGCAACTACTAAAACGAGAAGAACTATGAAATTAAAATCGATAAGCTTTCTGGCGATCGCGGCGTCCCTCACGCTGACGTCCTGCCTGAAAAGCCGCGACTCACTTGGTCTGCTGAACGACAGCGGAAGCATTGTGACCGAGATCAGTGACGTGAATATCTCCGGCCCGGAGAAATTCCTTTCGCTCGACCTGACTCCTGCCACCGAGACGGTGAACATCATCACGCTGAAGTCGTACTCCCCCCGTTCCAACCGCCCTGCCGGCGGAACGGTACGGGTACGCCTGGTACAGGATCCCGCAGCTGTAACGGCCGCCGGCCTGACCGCGCTTCCGGCGAATGCCTACACCCTGCCCGCACTCGAGTTCGACGTGCCGAGCAGCGGCGAGCTGAAAATTCCGATCACGCTGAACAAGAACAACCTCAACCTGGCCAACAGCTACGGTATTGCTTTCAAGATCGCCGAAGTGAATTCTGGTGTGATCTCCGAGCTGGCCAAGTCGATCGTGATCGGCATCGGTCTGAAGAACCGTTACGACGGTCGCTACATGGCGAGCGGAACATTCGTTGATCTCGCGAACGCTGCCTTCACGTATTATGGTCCCCAGGAATACTGGCTGATCACGACGGGTGCTGCTTCGAACGACGTGTTCAACGAGACACTGGGTACTTATGGCTACCTCTTTATGAATGGTGCTACTGCCACCTACTACGGAAGCTTTGGCCTGAAGATCAACTGGGACGTGAACACCAATGCCATCACCAGCGTGACCAACTACTATGGTCAGCCTGCAGGCAACGGCCGTTCCGCAGAACTGGATCCCTCTGGTGTAAACAAGTGGGACCCGGCTACCAAGCAGATCAAGATCAAGTATTGGATGAACCAGCCGGCGGTGATCACTCCCCACCGTTCTGCGTTCAACGAGACCTGGAACTATCTTGGACCTCGTTAATCCAGTTTGTATAACGAATCAAAAAGGACTGTCTTCGGACGGTCCTTTTTGTTTGATGCAGGTTGCAATCCGTACTTTTGGCCCTCTTAAAAGAAACGACATGGAACAACAACCCGGCGCGCAGAACCAGATCAACATCGAGATCACCGAAGAAGTAGCAGAAGGCCAGTACGCCAACCTGGCGATCATCACCCATTCGCACGCCGAGTTCGTGATCGATTTCGTGAACGTGATGCCCGGCACCCCCAAGAGCAAGGTCAAGTCCCGCATCATCTTCACCCCCCAGCATGCCAAACGCTTCATGAAGGCCCTGGCCGAAAACGTCAGTCGCTACGAAGCCGCCAACGGCACCATCAAGTACCTCGAAGAGATCCAGATCCCGATGACCTTCGGCGGGCCGACGGCGCAGGCGTAGGGGGAGTTATGGTATTGTGGTAATAGGTATTAGGTATTAGGAATTGGGGGATTTACTTTCCCCGGGTCCGACTTCCTGGCTAGTGCGGACAGGATGGGTCGGGATATCCCGGGTTTCAGGGGGATTTACCTGATCAGGGATATCCTGGCGAACAATAAAACTAGAGGGGCTTCGGCCCCTTTTTTCATGCGCCGTCGGGGCTAACGGCGATGCATGACCGTGCGCTTCGTGTGCGGTTTCTTGCGGTTCAAGCAGGTTTTTGTTGAATCATTGGCGTTGTTAATAAAAAAAAGCCGCAGCAATCCTGCGGTTTTGTAATTTTTGTTAACTTTCTTTAACAATTCCGCCATCCTGCCCCTCCTGAGAACGATCCCCTGAAAAGCCGTTCAATCACATTCATCGCAAAACAAAAACACATGAGAAAAATTGCAACACTGCTTGCGGTGCTGATGCTATTCTGCGCATCAGTATTCGCTCAGACGCGCCCCATCACGGGGGTGGTCCGGGACGAGAGCGGGGCGCCGGTCCCTTATGCTTCGGTCCGGGTGACAGGCTCCAACACCGGCACATCGGCAAATGCCCGGGGCGAATTCTCCATCAATGCGAAAACAGGTGACGTACTCGTGATCTCGGCGGTCAACTTCACGCCGCGGGATGTGACCGTGGGTGCGGAGAACACCGTCACGGTAGGCCTGGTCAAAGGCAACGACGTGATCGATGAAGTCGTAGTCACCGCACAGGGCATCCGCAAGCGCCCGAAAGAACTGGGTTATTCCGTTGGCCGCGTCAGCACCGAGGAACTGACCGTAGGCCGCTCGCCCCAGCTGGCGCAGGCCCTCTCCGGTAAAGTATCCGGCCTGGCCGTATTCAACGTGAACCAGTCGGTAGATCCGGCCGTGAAGATCACCCTCCGCGGTTATCGCTCGCTCACCGGCAACAACGAAGCCCTGCTCGTGATCGATGGTCTGCCCATGCCTCCCGGCTCCCAGACCATGCTCAACCTGCTCAACCCGAACGACATTGAAACGATCACCGTTCTGAAAGGCGGCCAGGCGGCCACCCTCTACGGCTCCGACGGGGTGAACGGCGCCCTGGTGATCACCACCAAGAAAGGCAGCAAGGGCAAGGCCCGCGTTTCCTTCAGCAATTCCACCAATATTGAAAAGGTGAACCTGCTGGCCCAGTTCCAGGATAAATTCGGCAGCGGTTCGCACTATGCCACCTCCTTTGGCGGCGCCGGTTACAAAACCGACTACCTCGAGCGCATGAAGGACAACTGGCGCTCTTATGAGAACCAGCAGTTTGGCGATCCCTACGATGGCTCCCTGCGTCCCGTTGGACGGATCCTCGAAGACGGCAGCGTGAACATGCTTCCCTATTCCGCGGTTCCCGGTGAGCGCAAGCGCATCTGGAATACCGGCTTCACCACCAACAACCAGGTTTCGGTGAGCGGCGGCAACGAGCAGTCCACCTTCTTCCTTTCGGCCGAGAACAACGTGACCCATGGCATCGTTCCGCGCGACAAGAGCAAGCGCACCGGCGTTCGCCTGGGCTCGTCTACCGAAAGCGGAAGGCTGAAGATCGGGTTCAACGCGGCCTATGTGCAGGCCGATTACGATCGCACCACTTTCGACTTCTTTAATGAAACGATCAACCAGGCAGCGCATATCCCCATGTCGAAATACCGCGACTGGCAGAACAACAAGTTCGCGCATCCCAATGCCTACTATAATGATTATTACAGCAACCCCTACTTCCAGCTCGACAACAACCGGACGAACTATACCGACAACAACTTCTCCGGTACGGCGGAAGGAACCTTCCGGATCTTCGACTGGCTGAACCTCTTCGACCGCGTAGGTGTGATGGCCAACAACCGCCAGCGTACCAGCACCACGGCGCAGTTCTTCTACAGCAACTGGGCGAAGTCGCAGGCCCGCGTGCCCCAGCCCTTCGAGCGTGCCGGCGACGGTTCGGGTATCACCCGTACGCTGACCGACATCCAGGGTTCGGTGTTCGATGCCACTTCGGTGGAGAACATCTGGAGCAACGACGTGCAGCTCCAGTTCAACAAGGAATTCGGTATCTGGAGCACCCGTGGTCTCGTGGGCTTCTCCAGCTACGAGCGCAAGAACCGCTCGGTGGAAGTGTCTTCTTCTTCGATCGTGGTTCCCGGCGTCTACAACGTGGGCAACCGTCGCGGTGAACTCGGTGGTGGTGAAGCCAACACCGCTTACCGCAAGTATGGCTATTATGCCGACGGACAACTGGGCTGGAAAGACATGATCTTCCTCCATGCCACCGGCCGCTTCGATGCCACTTCCCGCTTCTACAAGGCCGACCGCGACAAGAGCCTTTACCAGTATGCCTATTATGGTGTGGACGTATCGGCGGTGATGACCGACCTGGTGCCTTCCATCAAGGGCAACGTGATCAGCTATGCCAAGCTGCGTGCCGGGGTGAACAAGAACGGCAACGATAACCTGACCGACTATGGCCTGGATCCTGCCTTCCCCAATGCCGGCGGTTTCCCTTATGGCAATAACGTAGGTATCACAGTGGGCGATGTGCTCCCCGATGCCGGACTGAAGCCCGAGTTCGTAAAATCCTGGGAAGTGGGCGGTGAGTTCCAGTTCCTGAAGAGCCGCCTGAGTCTCGAGCTGACTTACTACAGCCAGAAGAGCGAAGGCCAGGTGCTGACGGTGAAGATCCCCAATACGACCGGCTTCCCCAACCTGCGTGTGAACGTAGGCGATACGAAGAACTGGGGCTGGGAAGCGGACCTCCGTGCCCAGCTGGTTCGCAGCCGCGATTTCCAGTGGGATTTCTCGGTGCGCTATGCGCTCAACGACAACAAGGTGCTGCGCCTCTACCAGGGTGTGCCCGAGTTCTCCTACGGCGCCTTTACCTATGCGGCTCCCTTCGTGATCCTCAACCAGCCTTTCCCCGCGCTGAAAGCGATTTCCTATGTGCGT
>CBHWDR010000247.1:0-5412 GCA_966112575.1 uncultured Chitinophagales bacterium | reverse complement strand
ACCGTCAACGGCCCATCCTTCCCCATGCTCATCGAAATCATCGCCTTCGGGCTGCTCATACTGGCCCTCTTCAAAGGATTGCGCAATGGCCTTGTGGTTGCGCTCTTCTCCCTAATTGCATTTGTGGTAGGATTGGCGGCTGCGCTCAAGCTTTCGGCCATCGTGGCCGATTACCTGGGTGCCAACACCTCCATATCCGGCAAGTGGCTGCCCGTGCTGGCCTTCAGCCTCGTCTTCATCGGCGTGATCCTGCTCGTGCGGCTCGGCGCCAAACTCATCGAAGGTGCGCTCCGCATGGTGATGCTCGGATGGCTCAACCGCATCGGGGGCTTCCTGTTTTATGCCCTCCTCTATCTTTTCGTCTATAGTGTGCTGCTCTTCTACGCCTACCAGCTGGAGCTGATCAAGCCGCAGGCCGTGTCCACCTCCATGACCTTCGGCTATATCTATCCCGTAGCGCCCGAGGTCCTGCGGGGCATGGGCAAGGTGCTGCCCTTCCTCCACGATACGTTCGCCGACCTCGAGGCCTTCTTCGATCACATCGCGCAAAAACAGTAAGGGCGGATCTTCCGGACATCTGCCTCGAATTTCCTATTTTCGCATACCCTACAAAATTAGTAGACTTATGAAATGGAACCTGCTGGCCTTCGCCATCCCCTTGTTCTTGTTCTTTATCTGGCTCGAATACTACCTCTCGAAGCGGAAGGGTAAGAATTATTTCCAGTATGCCGAGTCGGTGGCCAATATCAACGTGGGGATCGCGGAGCGCCTGCTGGACCTTTTCACCACGGGCCTGTTCTTCTACTGGTTCCAGTACCTCCACCGCCATTATGCGCTTTTCGACATCCGGGCCAATGCCTGGACCTGGGTCCTGCTCTTCCTGTTCACTGACCTGGTCTGGTACTGGTACCACCGCTTCGCCCATGAGGTCAACGCCTTCTGGGCCGTGCACGTGGTGCACCACCAGAGCGAGGACTTCAACTATACCGTTTCGGCCCGGATCACCGTTTTCCAGGCTGTAGTGCGCAGTGGCTTCTGGTCGATCCTGCCACTGATCGGCTTCCCGGCGCCGATGATCGCCGCCCTTCTCCTGGTGCACGGCGCCTACCCGTTTTTCATCCATACCCAAACCATCGGCAAGCTGGGCTGGCTCGAATACCTGTTCGTGACGCCTTCACACCACCGCGTGCACCATGCATCCAACCCGCAGTACCTCGACCGCAACTATGGCGATGTGCTCATCATCTGGGATAAGCTCTTCGGGACCTTCGCCGAAGAGAAGGAGGCTCCGGTATTCGGACTGACCAAGCCGCTCAACAGTCACAGTTTCCTCTGGCAGCACTTTCATTTCCTGCTGGAGCTGGGTCTGGCCTTTGTCCATGCGCGAGGGCTGAAGGCGAAGCTGGGCGTGCTTTTCGGGCCGCCCGACGCGATCGATCCCCGGTTCCGGCTTGTGCTGGAGCGGAAACTGTCGAATGTGCGTGCCCACCGCGAGCCTTCGTTTGCACTGAAGCAGTACATCACGGCGCAAACTGCCGGTTCGCTCATCCTGCTCTTCTTCCTCCTGCTTTTCGAGCATCACCTGACCTCGCCGCAACTCGCGCTGCTCGCGCTCTTCCTCATTCTCAGCCTGGTGAACAGCGGGGCCATGCTCGACCAGCGGAACTGGATCTTCTACCTGGAGGTGGCCAGGATCATGGTGCTGGCGGCGCTGATCGGCTTCCAGTTCCGGAATGCCTGGACGCTGAGCGGCATCATTGTTTTGGGAACATTATTGGTGTACTTTTTCCGTCCGGTACAGAAACGTTATCTCGCTTTCCTCTACCGCTGAATGCAGCAGGGGAGGGATGCGGGGCGGCGGCTCGGCGTGTTCCGCCCAAAACGTTTATTTTAGCGCAAATTAATTGTCGGTAGCTGATGCAATATTCGATCAAAGAGCAGGGTAAGTTCAAATACATTGAAGAGGGCGAAGGAGAGCCGCTGATGTTGCTGCATGGCTTGTTTGGCGCATTGAGCAACTTCAAGGACCTGATCGAACATTTCCGTCATACGAACCGGGTGATCGTGCCCATGCTCCCGCTGTTTGACCTTGACATCCTGCACACCTCGGTGGGCGGACTGGCCAAGCACGTTCATAAGTTCATCGAAACCATGGACTACAAAGGGATTCACCTTTTGGGGAATTCTCTCGGCGGTCATGTGGCGCTTGTACACACGCTGAAGCATCCCGAGCGGATCAAAACCCTCATTCTCACCGGCAGCTCCGGACTTTTTGAGAACGGCATGGGCGATACGTATCCACGTCGGGGCGATTACGAATACATTAAGAAAAAAACGGAAGTCACTTTTTACGATCCGGCCACGGCTACCAAGGAACTGGTGGACGAGGTGTTCGAGATCACCCGTAACCGCCTGAAAGTGATCAAGATCATTGCCCTGGCCAAGAGCGCGATCCGAAACAACCTGGGCGAGGAGCTTAACAACATCAAACAACCCGCCCTGCTCATCTGGGGCAGCAACGATACGATCACCCCGCCTTTCGTGGCACGCGAATTTCACCGGTTGTTGCCGAACTCCGAACTGCACTTCATCGACCAGTGCGGCCATGCTCCGATGATGGAGCAGGCTGCCGAGTTCAATGTGATCCTTGATAAATTTTTGAAAAAACAAGGGACCCCTGCAACAGTTGCCTGAGCCGGGTTGTCTTATTGTTGCATACCGTTTCCATGTTAACGCGAGACCTTATATCGAACTCTATCCCCTATCTGCATAAAGACGATAAGGTTTTCCATGCCCTGCAGCTGATGAACGATTACCATGTGGCGCACCTGCCCGTGGTGGAGAATGAGGACTACCTGGGTATCATCTCCGAAGAACAGCTCCTGCAGAGTGATGAGGAAGCCAAGATCAGCCAGCTGGAGGTAACTGACGGAACTACATCCGTGCAGGCAAGCGATCATTTCCTCAAAGCCATCCAGACCGCGGTGGTCAATAAGCTCAGCATCGTGCCGGTGGTCCAGGAAAAGCAGCTGGTAGGCATCGTGACCTATAACGACCTGCTGAAGAACGCTTCCGACTTCATGAGCCTGAGCCAGCCCGGCGGACTGATCGTGCTGGAGATGGATACCAATAATTACTCCTTCAATGAGATCAACCGGATCGTTGAGTCGAACGATGCGCAGATCACCCAGCTCAATACCTACACCGATCCCGAAACCGGCATCACGCATGTGACCATCCGGGTAAGCAAGCTCGAGGTTTCCGGCATCATCGGCACCTTCCAGCGCTATGAGTACAATGTGAAGTATTACTTCGGCGAAGAGATCTACGAGAACGAGATGAAGTCGAACTTCGACAACCTGATGAACTATCTGAACATCTGACGGCGTAGTCCTATATTTACACTACGCACTTATCGCTAAACCTAAGCATTGAAGGTAGCTATTTACAGCAGGGTACTTGAATCAACACAGCAGAAAGACATACAGCTCTTCTTCGATGAGCTGGATAAGGAACACATCATTCCCGTTGTGTTCGAACCCTTCTGCCGGGAAGCGCGCAAGTACATCAACCTGCCCTCTACCACGCAAACCTTTCATACGCACGAAGACCTGGTGCCCGACGAGATCGATTTCGTGATCAGCCTCGGCGGCGACGGAACCCTCCTGGATACGGTGACCCTCGTTCGCGATAAGAAGATCCCCGTGGTGGGCATCAACTTCGGCCGCCTCGGCTTCCTCGCCTCCATCGGCAAGGATGAGATGGTAGCGGCGATCAAGGCGCTCTCCCGCCGTTCCTATATCATCGACCGGCGCACCCTCATTCACCTCGATTCCAACATCCCGCTGTTCAACGATGTGCCCTATGCACTGAATGAATTCGCGATCCATAAGCGCGACACCGCGCCCATGATCAAGATCCACACCTACCTGAACGGGGAATTGCTGAATACCTATTGGGCCGACGGCCTTATCCTGGCAACGCCCACCGGCTCAACAGGTTACTCGCTGAGTTGCGGCGGACCGGTGGCCTTTCCCGATGCCTGTTCCCTCGTGCTCACGCCCATCGCACCGCACAACCTCAACGTGCGCCCGATCGTGATCCCCGATAATACCATCGTTTCCTTCGAGGTGGAAAGCCGCTCCGACGACATCATCTGCGCCCTCGACTCGCGCCGCGAGATCGTGGACAAGAATGTGCTCCTCGCCGTTCGCCGCGAGAATTTCATGCTCAACCTCGTTCGCCTCAACGAGAACAATTTCCTACAGACCCTCCGCAACAAGCTCAGCTGGGGATTGGATAAACGCAATTGAGTGTAGTCGAACTATTTCTTGCTCTTCATACCAAATGGGGCTATTTTGCGTTGTAAACTGCATCAACCCCCTCTTCGTGGTTTTATGAGAAAATTACTGGTAACCCTGGCCCTTAGCCTGCCCTTCGCCTTATCTGCCCAAAATGCGATCGTTCAGGAAGGTGAATTCGGTGTCGGCGTTGGCGCCGGTCATTATTTTGGTGATCTGAACACCCGCGCGCACCTCAACCGTCCGAAGCTCGCCGCAGGCATTTTCTTCCGGAAGAATTTTGGCAACTACATCGCGCTGCGCATCGCCGGCAACTATGCCAAGCTGGGGTATTCCGACATCTACAACACGCACAACGAATTCATGCGCCGCCGCAACCTCAGCTTCAACTCCAACGTATGGGAGCTGGGCCTGCAGGGCGATTTCAACTTTTACCGCTTCATGCCCGGCGACCCGGATTTCCGCTGGACGCCCTATGTCACTTTAGGGGTGAGCGCCTTCAACTATGATCCCTACGCCTATCTCAACGGCACCAAGTACAACCTGCGCCAGCTAGGTACGGAAGGGCAGGGGGATACGACCTACCGCGACCGCCAGCCTTATTCCTCCATGGCCATGGCCATACCGTTCGGCGTGGGCGTCAAATACTCGCTCAATGAGCGGATCAACATCGGCTTCGAGGCCGTGTACCGCTTCACCAATACCGATTACCTCGATGATGTGAGCAAGACTTATGTCGACCCGGCCGTGTTCCCCCCGAACCCCGACGGAACGCCCAACGTTGCCCTGCTGCTCTCCGACCGCTCGTACGAAACCGGTACGCCCATCGGTGTCAAGGGACGCCAGCGCGGCAACTCGCAGAACAAGGATGCCTTCCTCACCGCCATGTTCTACGTGAGCTTCAACATCCAGAGCTATAAATGCCCGACAGCCAAGTAGTTACACGGATTTTCAACGAATAAATGAATTGCTCCCCTGCCTCCGGCAGGGGAGTTTCTTTAGGCGGACTTGCATCGAAGCATTCGTGAAATCCGCGCGAATTCGTGTTATCCGCTCAAGCGGCAAGAAACTGTACCTTTGCCTCCTTCTAGAACTATGTCCGACCTCATTG
>CBHWDR010000246.1:0-5439 GCA_966112575.1 uncultured Chitinophagales bacterium | reverse complement strand
AGGTCCTGGTAGGCCGGGCGGTCGATGCGGCGGCTGTAGGTCAGGCTCACCTGGCTCATCGGGTTCTTGTTGAAGGTGATGGCCGCGCTCGGGAAGAAGTCGGTATAGTTGCGCTTGAAAGCCGAATCATAGCTTTTATAAGTGCCAGCAACATTCTTCTGGCCATAAGAGGTGCCCTTGCTTACCGTGTTCTCCATGCGCAGGCCGGCCTGGATCATGAAGCCTTTGAAGGGGCGGTTATAGTTGGCATAAAGGGCGTTGATGTTCTCGTTGTAGTTGAAGCGGTTGCTGCGGTCGCGGTCGAGCTGCTTGCCGTTGTCGTTCACATTATAGCGCTGGAAGTCATTCTCCGTCTTCACATACGAGCTCTTGCCACCGAAGCCCAGCTTGCCTTTCTTGAAGTTCTGCTCCCAGTCGGCCTTCAGCGAAGAGATGTTGATGTTGGTCGGCGCGATCATGTTGGACACCACTTTGCTCTGCACGGTCTGGCCATTGGGGCTGTAGTAGATGTTGGGCTGGTACTGGTCGTTGTCGATGTTGTAATAACCCTGGTCGGCATTCAGCGTCAGGCTCTTTCCATCGGCGCCGTTGAACGAGTAGTTCAGGTTGACATTCACGTTATCGCGTTTCATCGTGCTGCGGTTGTCTGACACCAGGATGCGGCTCACGGTCTTGGTAGGCTTATACGTGATCGGCGTGCGGCTGTAGTTGCTCACGGTCGGATCGGCAAGCGTTCCGTTGACCATCACGCCCAGAGTGCTCTTCTTGTTGAGGAAGAAATCGGCCCCGCCCTTGAAGTTGTGGGCTACGTTGTCGAAACGGACGCGGCCCGCCTGCTGGAACAGCGTGTCGCCGGTGGTGCGGGTGATGTTCATCCAGCTGGCGTTCTGGCCGCTGTTGTAGCCATAGTTGCCAAAAATGTTCACCGATTTGTTGCGGTAGTTCAGGTTGATGCCGGCATTGTACTTGGCATAGGTACCGATGTTCCAGCCTGCATTCACCGAGCCGTTGGCGCCCAGGGATTTGTTCTTCTTCAGGCGGATGTTGATGATACCGGCATTACCGGCAGCTTCATATTTGGCTGAAGGGTTGGTGATCAGCTCGATGGACTCGATGTTGGACGACTGCATCGACTTCAGGTAGTTGGCCAGGTCGGCGCCGGCAAGCGGCGTTGGGCGGCCATCGATATATACCTGCACGCCGTTCTTGCCGGCGAGGCTCAGGTTCTCGTCTTTATCCACGGTCACGCCGGGCGACTTGCGCAGCAGGTCGAGGGCGTCGGAGCCTACGGCATTCACCGTGCCTTCAACATTTACGATCATCTTGTCGGCTTTTACTTCCACCATTGGCTTGCGCGCGGTCACCACCACGTTGTTCATGGCGGCATCGGCCTTGGCGAGGCTGAGCTGGGGAGCGGTAACGGTGGCATCACCGGCAGTTACCGGGAAGACAGCCGAAACGGCCGGCTGGTAGCCAACGTGCGAGACCGACACGCGGTAGCTGCCGGCGGGGATGCTGGTAAAGGTGTAAGCACCATTCTCTTTGGTCACCGCCAGCTTGAGCACGGCACGACCGGTATCTTTCAGGAGGGAGATGGTGGCGCCGCTGACCGGTTTGCCTTCACCGTCCTTGGTGAAGCCCGTGATCTGCTGGGCATCAGCACCCAGGAAGGAAGCAGCGAAGAGGAGGAAGAACAGAATACGCATAACGTAATTTTTTGCTGGTTTTGAATCAGACACAAACCTATCGCGACACAAGCCGCTGCTGAAAAACGTTACACGAAAGGGTAGTTTACCCGGACGAAATCGGGTGCGCTTAGCTCGCTGCGCTCAATTTTACCGGGGAGGCGCGAAGACGCTAAAGGGAGAGGAAACACGGAGACACAAAGACAGAGAGACACGAAGTATTTATGCCCTCAAATGCGCCGGCGCAGCGAAGCAAGCAAGATCAGGCTCAAGGGTGTAGTCCGCCGATGTCCCGTTCATCGGCGGGGCCCTGGCGCCTGCCCTGAGCATCGCGAAGGGGGCTCCACCTTTTTGGGCAAACAAAAAGGTGGAAAAGGAAAGATCGAATCCTGTAGGAAAAACCACCGAATCCTGGCAGAAAAAAACTTATTTCCTTCCCATCTTTTCCCGCTAGCAAAGCGCCGCGCAAAAAATCAAAACCTCGGGCACGGTATCCCCTTATTATCCGACTTCGGCGTCAAAAAACTCAAGGAAACCTCGAAAGCATTCGCCGAACCCGCCATCTTCCCGAGGTTGGATACATTCTGGTCATAGCTCACACCCAGGGTAAAAGCGCCATAGCGCATCCCCGCGAAGGGCGCGATCGCGTCCCGGAAGCGGTAGTTGACCCCGAAGAGCAGGTCCGACTCATCGTTTACCGCGATGGCGGCGGCCGCACCGATCATTTTTTCTTCTGCCTCGCCCTGGCGCATGTACAGGAGGTTGGGCGTCACCGTAGCATTATCCGATACCCGGATCCGGGCGCCTCCATGGACCGCAAAGCGGAAGGGAAGGAAGTAATGCGTGCCCGAAGCAAAGGCATCGTAGGGGCGGGTCAGGTGGGTCACCGAGAAGCCCGCGAAAGGGTTGACATTCTTGTCTTCGGTCCGGTCGAGCCAGGCAAAGCCCGCGCCCAGGTCGAGCGAACTGGCCGCCGTTTTCGCCAGCTGGTCCTGCGAAGCCGTGTTGGGATCGTAACCGTTGACCGGGCTCCACTGGTCGCCCATGCGGAATTTGGAAGGATCAAAGCGCCGGTCGATCAGGCCGGCCTGCAGGGCAAAAAGGAGTTGCTGGTTGCCGTCGGGCCCGAAGCGGACGCCCGAATAGGCGAGGGAGATCGAGCCGTTGAGGTAGCGATAGCCCCCGTCGCCGGCCTTCTGGCTGAGCACCGAAGCGCCCAGGTTAAGATTGTGGCCCGTGACCACATCGGCCGAAAGCCCCGAAGTGCTGAAGCCATTACCGATGCCATTCCACTGGCCGCGGTAGATGGCCGTTGCGCGTACGGAGCCGTCGAAAGCACCCGTCAGCGCCGGGTTCAGGGCAAGCGGGTAGGCATAATACTGCGAGAAATGCGGGTCGACCTGCGCCACTGCGCCAAGGGTGCTGAAGACCGCTATGGAGAAGAGAAATCTTTTCATCGTACCAGGTTTACAGAGCCTTTTTTGCGGATCACGGTGCCATCGGTGAGCGTGGCCACCAGGGTGTATACATAAACGCCAACAGGCTGGGGTTTACCCTTGAAGCTGCCGTCCCACCCGCGCCCGGGCGTAGTGGTGGCGAAGAGCTCCTGCCCCCACTGGTTGAAAACCCGGAAGTCCATAGCCGAGATCGAGTTGCTGAATACCAGCAACACATCATTCCTTCCATCGCCGTTGGGCGTAAAGGCATTGGGAACGAAGAGGTTCTTATCGGGTACGATGCCCGTCAGCGGAGCCGAGAGGAGACTGGTCTGACAGGGCTGGCCCCCGAGGGCGCGGACCTGCAGGGTCACGGACTGGCCGGGAATCAGTCCCGACACCGTATGCGTAGTGCTGGTCGCGCCCGAGCTGGGCGGCGTGAAGTTGGTGCCGTCGGTGGTCACCTCGTAACCCGTTGCACCGGCAACAGCATTCCAGCTGAAGGTGAGCGAGGAGGATGTGACCCCGGAAATAGTCAGCGAAGGAGCGGGCAAAACCGCGTAGATCGTCACTGCTGCCGTGCCCCGAGTCGTGCTCACACAGCCTGCAGCGGTTGCGACGCCAACATAATACGTATTCGCTCCGGCCAGCACCGGCGTAGTAAAACTATTGCCTGTGGCCAGCGGGGTGCCGCCCGTGGCTGCAGCATACCAGGTGTAGGTAGCGCCCGCCACGGGTCCGTTCACCGTAAGTGTGGCGGTATTATTCGGACAGATCGTGGCGCCATTGACCACCGGCACCGCCGGGGGCGGGTTCATGGTCACGGTCACCTGGCCGCGGCTGGCGCTGGTGCAGCCCTCTGCGGAAACCGCCTGCAGGTAATAGCTCGTGTTGGCCGAGAGCGCCGGCGTGGTGAACGAGGTGCCGCTCGCCAGGGCCGTTCCGCCTGTGGCGGCAGCGAACCAGCTGTACGTATGGCCCGCCTGGGGATTACCGATATTCAGCGTAGCCGTGTTCCCGGGACAGATGGCTATGTCGGCAGCAGCCGGGGCAGCCGGCAGCGGGTTGACGGTGATGGTCACCGGCCCGCGGGCAGACAGGCAACCACCAGCGGTAGTCTCTTCGATATAATAAGTTGTCGTACCCGTGAGTGCCGGCGTTGTAAAGCTGGTGCCGGTGGCGATGGAGGTCCCGCCTGTAGCGGCCGCGAACCAGTTATAGGTGGATCCCGCCTGGGGATTCGTGATGGTGACCGAGGCGGTTTGGCCGGCGCAGACCGGTGCGGCCGTAGCTGTGGGCGCCAAAGCCGCCGGCGAAAGGGTGACAGTAGTGGATGCAGTATAGGTGCAACCGTATTGGTCGGTGCCGGTGACCGTGTAAGGGGTCGTTGCCCCCGGCGTTACGCTCACGGAAGATCCGGCCAGGTTGCCCGGGTTCCAGGTGTAGGTGGAAAGGGTGCCCCCCGTGGCGCTCACGGTAAGCTGGGCACTCCCACCGGGGCAGACCGCCGCGGGGGTAGCACTGGCAAGGGCCGTGACCGGTGACGTTGATTGTGTAGGAATAGTCACCGGGAAGGTGGAGGCACAGCCTGCGCCATCGGTGATGGTAGCGACATATCCTCCTGCTGCCAGGTTCGAGGCAGTCAGCCCCGACTGCGCGGGCGTGCTGTTCCAGCTGACGGATTGCGGAGCGATGCCCCCGGTGATGGTGAGGGTGGCCGAGCCAGTGGCCGAGGTGCAGATCGCGGGCGTTACGGAGGCCGTCACGTTCTGGCTGCTTGCAGACCCGGAAAGCGCCAGGAAAACGGCATTGGGATAGACATTGAACCCACCGCTGTTATTCGAAAACACGAGGCTTTCCACCTGTTTCGACTGGTCGGCGCAGTTGATGGCGATGTCGAGATAGTAAAAACGCGGGTTGGAAGGCAGTCCATCAACGGTGTAGGGCCCGGCCGCCGCCCTCGTGATGCGCCCGAACCCGGAAGTAACGAGGTTGGTCGTGGCAAAGAACCAGTCGGACAGCGTGTTGTTGTTCACATAGGTGGTGCTGCTGCCATCGGTAAAGCGCACCACCACGGTGATGGTGCTGGCGCCTTCGGTGGAGAAGCAGAGCAGGCTCAGTTGGCGGTAGGCAGCGGGCGTGTTGAGGGTCATCACCCGGGTCACGTTCCGCATCAGGGTGAGGGCATTGTTCCCGGTGTAGGGTGCGAGCTGGAACTGGCGGCTGCCCGAGCCATCGCTGATCAACCCGTTATCGGGCAGGCCGGCGGTCACACCTGCCGAAACGGCGAAAGCCTGGGAATACATGATGTGGCTGGT
>CBHWDR010000245.1:0-5447 GCA_966112575.1 uncultured Chitinophagales bacterium | reverse complement strand
AGATCGATGGCGACAGGATCCCAAACAATAAGTCGCTCCAGAAGACGAGGGCAAGTCCACCCAGATAGATCAATCCTATGGCCAGCTTAGAAAGCGCTGCCAGCCGTTGGGGCAATCGGGTATATATGCAGAGGTAGGCGGAAAGGCCGCCGACAGCCAGGTCACCACATACGGAAAGCGAATGATAGTAGAGGCTGGTATGATCATGCGTGTGCGTGAGCTTGAAAACGATCGAGACAATGATCGTCCCTATAAATACAAGCGGGTAGGTCCGGCGATTGGTAAAGGCCATGAGCAAGGGCCAGACAAGATAAAACTGTTCTTCAACGGCCACCGACCAGGTTACATTTCCCGACATCGATGTCTTGCCGGGAATCTCATGCAGGATGCGGTCGAAGTTGGAAAGGAACAGGAAGTAGTAGATCGGGTGGGAAGAAAGGTCAGAATGTATTCCCATTCTTACCTTGATCATCGGGTACACGATGAAGGCAAAGATCACAACCGCATAATACAAAGGCCAGATCCGAAGAACCCTGCGCATATAGAACTGCCCGATGGCAAGTCGGCCAAGCTTCTCTTTCTCATCAATGATCAGGTAGGTGATAAGGAACCCGGAGAGCACAAAGAAGATGGATACGCCCGAAGCGCCGGAAAGAATGGTATTAAACAACCGGGTTGTGAAAGGAGTGTTCGCCGCGAGCATTACCGGAAGAATGATCGCATGGGAACAGAAGACAAAAAAGAAGGCGATAAATCGCAACCCGTCAAGGTTGGGGAAATTTACTTTCCGGCTCATGGCGGCGAATATACTTCAATACAGACCGACGGTGTGCGCCACGTAAAGAAGTGCAACAATAAAAACAAGGAAAACAAAAATAAAGCCGCCAAGCAGCGGATCGACCTGTCGTTTCATGTGCACCAAGATAGCGGCGCATCAGTGGAGAACCGAACAGAATCAGGTAAAAAACGCAAACAGGCCAAACTTTCGATCATCTACTACAAACAAGTTCGAAACAGCCGGAAATTGACCCCAGAACCGGCCTCACCCCTGGTTTATTCATACACAAAGAACAGCGTCTCCTGCAGGTCGCCGGAGGAGAAACGCAACTCGCTGCTGCTGGGAAAGCTGTCGCTCCGGTACGAATAGCTGCGCACAAACTCCTCATCCGGCGTCGGGTAGATGCCGGTCCAGCGTTGGTAGCGGGTCATATTGTTTCGTCCATACTGCCAAACCGACCAGAAGCTTTTTGTTGGATCGCTTTCCAGTCCGAGTACCGGGAATACCGGCGCGATATTCAACCGGCCGATGGGATTATATCTGGTATCGTATTGCAGTTCGGAGCGGATGTAGCGCTGCGGATGGCTGCGGCGGAAATAGACGAGGTTATCATTTTCAAATCGAAGCGTATCTCTTGCGCCGGCGGCCGGCTCGGTCTGGATATTGCCGCTGATGGTACGGGTGATGATGCTACCGGAACGTGCGAAACTGTAAATCGTCACATCGCCATTGTTCATCACTAAGGAATCTTTCGCCACCTGCCCGTTGCCATCGTATTGCAGGTAATGCGTGCGGGTGAAGGCAGGCTGGCCTTCCGAAGAGATGATGTTCGTTGGGAGCAGGTCCGCACCGGAATAGGTGAAACGGATGCGGTACATGGTGGTATCACCGGGTTGCTCCGTATCGCCCATATGGCATTGGATCCTTACCACGCGGCCGCTGGCATCATATTCCAGATCCAAATGGCTGGCCTGCTGCGGCGATGTGGGTGAAGCGGGCGCTACAAAGCGCAGGCGCCGGAGGCGGGTACCGGTTTCCTCTTCATTCGCAGGGCTGCAGCCTGACAACAGTAGCAACAGCAGGCAGAGTACGGACAGGGCGTTTTTCATCGCGCCAAAATAGGAAGGATTTCCTGCGGATGCAAGTGCGGCAAGGCATTCAGGGCCGAACGGGCTCATGCGGATGGCGAACGGAAAATAAAGATTCGCCGGCCCGTTGATGCAACGAGACGCGTGATCGCGGCATCTCTAACACCCGCCAGGCCCCGGCCGGCAGGCACACTATATGAAATCATTCTCCATCAAGGAACTGGAACGTTTCTCGGGCGTCAAGGCGCATACGATCCGCATCTGGGAACAGCGGTATGGGATCTTCATGCCCGACCGTACGGAGGGCAATACCCGGATGTACTCGCTGGATGATGTTCGCCTGCTGTTGACAATCGCACAGCTTGCGCGTCGCGGGATGCGGATCTCCTGCATTGCCCGAATGGGACCGGATGAAATGCAAAACAAGCTTCGGCTGGCTGCCAGCGAGCAGGACCGGCTGCAGATGGCCATCGCCCACCTGATCATCTATAAATTTTCCGGCGATATTGAACGGTTCGAAGAAGTACTCGACAGCTGCGTGCTCTTCTGGAATATCGAAACCACGATCAGTCTGGTCATTCTTCCTTTTTTGGAGAAGACGGAGTTGCTTTCCTACACCGACAAAAGCAGTGAGGCGCATTTTGTGGTCACGGCCATTCGGAAGAAGATCATCCTCGGCATCGAGACCGTTAAGCCCGCTTCCTTCCTACAACGTTCCGGACTGCTCTTCCTTCCGGAAGGCGAACATTATGACCTCATGTTGCTCATCACGGCCTTCGTGCTGAAGCGGGAGGGACTACGCATCCTTTACCTGGGCACTAACATCGCTCCCGGCTGTCTGCAGGAATCCATAATGGCGCATAAGCCGGACTATCTGTTTACCTATGTACCCTTCCGTAAAAAATTCCGGCTGCACACGCTCCTCCCATTCCTGTCGCAACTCTGCCCCCGCGTAAAAATGTTCGTTCTTAACTGTGATATCCTGCAAGAACAGCAACGGATGGCCGATACGGTTTTTCTGAATTACCGGGAGCTGTTGCCGGTGCTGCAGCAGCAGGTCAACCGGGCCACCGTTTAATCAGGTACATAAAAAACGGGTGAGCTCCATCCAGAGAGGGAACCCACCCGTTTGATCACAGCGAAGATCAATCGTCGTCGTCTTCGCACTCTTTCATTTCCATCCAGGTCTTCAGGCGCTCATAGGCCTGCATAACGTTCATGGGCATGGTTGTCGAAGGCATGTTCGAAGCGGAGAGCTTGCCCATCGTTGAGAGCCAGGCCTCTACCATAGCGAGATCCGTGGTATACGAATAACCCGACATGTACGTGGAATAGGAGCCGCAGTAATTGCTCAGCTTCAGCGCAGCTACCAGGGTATAGGCTTTCTTGCTGTCTTTCCTGCCGCCCGCATTGGATGCTTTCCAGATGCTGTGCCCTTCCTGCATCGTGTAATTCTGGCCGCCTACCGTTACGCTGCCGGCCGTGTTGCCGTTTACGTCCGGCCACATGTGATTGCTGGCAAACCAATAGCCGAATCCGTAATAACAGGTCTGGCAACCCATATTACCCCCGTTGTTGCCATTGTTCCCGTTGCCACCATTATTTCCGTTGTTGCCGTTGTTGCCGTTGTTGCCGTTGTTGCCGTTGCTCTTGCTGGCTAACTGAAGCTCCCCGGAATCATTCTTTCCAACGGACCCATCTTTTTTGCAGCCTGTGGCTGTGATAGCAGCGAGCATGAGTATGCCAGCGGCGAAACCTACCGTTCTTTTCATAAAGGAATAGTTTAAAGTGTTTGTAATGACCGAATGGGCCGGATCATGGAGGTGCGGAGGATTGCAATCGTATCAGGTAGAGGGCAAATTAGCGCCCGTTTTGTTGTGGAATAATGGGAGTGACGCAGCATCTCGCTTTAAACAAAGCGGCGGACCCGATCCTTGCCTGGGAATTATACTGCCCAATTTATCTTTCCGGAACGCGCAGAAGCGTTCCTTCGTCACTTATTATATCATGCCTCTGCATTAGTAACGGACTAACCTCAACTGTTGTCCGTCAACCGGCGGATAGGAAACCCAGCTGGTTTAGCTGAATTTGGATCTGATCCTTTATCCACACACGTCCTCTCGATGATTTTAACTGTCGCTCCCGTTCCAACGCTTCCTTTTTGCTATCAAAGTACTCGCAATAGATCACTTGCCAGGGGCGAAACCGGGACGTCCAGCCACGTCCCAATTCGTTGTGGCTCAAGAACCGTTGAATCAGGTTCGACGTCTGACCAACATAAATTTTTCGATACGTATAGGAGTATAAGACATAAACGGTAAACATCTCCTGAAACTAACCCGGGAGCGTGGGCGATCACCGTGTTTTTTCCCCTGATGGAAAGAGAAAAAACCAGGACTTAAGTTGCATTTTCCCCGAACATTGGAGCTTAGCTGAAAGTATTGACCTGTTCATCCAGCCTCATCCGCCGCTAGGAATTTAAACGCAACGCACTTTGGCTCTAACCATTTCGCATTTCCAAACTCGCGCAGAGCCATCACGTCGCCAACTGATAACACACCCGCTAAGTAATGATCCCTGGCTTTAGCAAACCCATCCCTTTGTAGTAGAAAAGAAAACATGAACTCTGCAGTCGACCTGCCGACGGATGGATTTAATGCCCAGATATTAAGAACATATTCCCTTTGTGGCTCCAATAGATAGCCTGCCACTGGCTTGAATTGACACCAACCCTTGTCGAATCGGAATCCAGTGCTCCAGATATAATAGAAGACCGTCCACCATGAAGCATCTGAAAGACAGCAAGAAGAATATTTGAACTGCCGTCCGTCGGCTGACGGATATGAATCCGGTGCCAACATGAAAAAAGCCCCGACTTGCGTCAGGGATTTAGCCGTACGGGTCAGCGGACCTATATCAAACCCTTACTATTATTGGCTTCAATTTTCTATCAGGGAACAATGGGCCGAGCGCTAAAAGCGGTTTGAATAGACCCGGAAGTGGCAAGATTTTTCTCCAAGCGAAGTTGCTCTGCTTCCTCCCTCTCATCCCATGTTTCGTAGCAGAACTTGTGCATTCCCGCGTCGAAATAATTCCAAAGAGGATGGTTTGAGTCCCAGTATGGTAGCAATGAAAAGATCTCGTTTCCCTCTTCAAGTATTTTACCACAGATTGGACATTCTGATAGTCCCAAGATGACCTTTGCCCTAACTCTACTTCTAACTAAAGTAGTTTAAAGCATGAAGACTGTCTATCAGACAGAACGAGGAAAAAAGCCCTGACTTTCATTAGGGGCTTTCTCGCCCTATCGTCTCGCCCACTTGAGCTGCCGTCCGTCAACCGACGAATATGAATCCGATGCTGATGGGATAGAAAAAGGATCCAGGAAAACCTGGAGCCTTAAAGTACCGAGGAGCAGACTTGAACTGCCGTCCGTCAACCGACGGATATGAATCCGATGCCTGGTGTAATAAAGAAAAAGCTCCAGCCAAACGACTGGAGCCTTAAGGTACCGAGGAGCAGACTTGAACTGCCGACCTTCGGGTTATGAATCCGATGCTCTAACCAGCTGAGCTACCTCG
>CBHWDR010000244.1:0-5470 GCA_966112575.1 uncultured Chitinophagales bacterium | reverse complement strand
CACCGCGGATTGCAGCAGCTGATCATCGCGGCCAGCGGCAGCTTCGATGTGACCATAGACGATGGCGTTAACAAACGGACGTTGCAGCTGAACCGTCCTTATTTCGGCCTCCACCTTTATCCGGGCATGTGGCGTGAGATCGGGAATTTTTCATCCGGTGCGATCTGCCTCGTTCTCGCTTCGGAGTGTTATGACGAAGCGGATTACATCCGGGATTATTCAGCGTTCCAAACTTTCAAGAATGATACATTCGCTCGCTGACGTACAAAGCAGCAACATCGGCAACGGCACCACGGTCTGGCAGTTTGCCGTCATCCTCAAAGGCGCGGTGATCGGCGAGCACTGCAATATCAATTGCCACACGTTCATCGAGAATGATGTGGTCATTGGCAATAACGTGACGGTAAAGAGCGGCACCTTCATCTGGGATAATATCCGGGTCGAGGATAATGTCTTTATCGGCCCCAATGTTGTTTTTACCAACGACCTTCGCCCGCGCAGCAAGCAGCGCGTGCCCTATCCGCGGACGACCATCCGGGAAGGCGCATCACTAGGTGCGAACTCCACCATCCTTGCGGGCGTGACCATTGGCCGATTCGCCATGACGGGGATCGGAAGTGTGGTCACTCGCGATGTTCCCGATCATGCACTTGTGTTTGGCAACCCTGCCCGCCTGCGTGGTTGGGTGGACGAGTCCGGCGCTAAAATGACGGAAGCCGGCAAGGGTCGCTGGCAGACGGCCGACGGAAGAATTTTTATCGAAGAACAAGGTCAATTGATCCTACAATAGTAAAATCCATGCAAATCCCCTTTCTCGATCTCAAGAAGATCAACGCCGTTTTCCAGGAGGAGTATCTTGCCGCCTTTGAGCGCGTGCAGGCCTCCGGATGGTATATCCTCGGGCAGGAAGTAAAGCAGTTCGAAGAAGAATTCGCCGCTTTCTGCGGAACGAAATATTGTATCGGCGTAGCCAATGGCCTCGATGCGCTGATCCTGATCCTCGAGGCTTATAAAGAGCTGGGCAAGATGGAAGAAGGCGACGAGGTCATCGTTCCTTCCAATACCTACATCGCCAGCATCCTTGCCGTTTCGAAGGCAGGCTTAACGCCCGTATTGGTGGAGCCCGACCCGGAGACCTGCCTGATCGACCCGGCCCGTATCGAGGCCGCCATCACGACGCGTACCCGTGCGATCATACCGGTGCATCTTTACGGACAACTGTGCGACATGGAGGCGATCAACCGTATCACGGCCAGTCGGAGCCTTTACGTGATCGAGGATTCCGCGCAATCGCATGGCGCCGTAAGTGAAGGAAAGCGCAGCGGTAACCTGGGACATGCTTCCGGTTTCAGCTTTTATCCTGGCAAGAACCTGGGCGCGCTTGGTGATGCCGGCGCGGTAACGACTAATGATGACGAGCTGTTCCAGGCCATTGTGGCCCTCCGGAATTACGGCTCGCACAAGAAATACCATAACCTTTATAAAGGCATGAACAGCCGCCTCGACGAGCTGCAGGCAGCCCTGCTGCGCGTGAAGCTGAAGCGGCTCGCGGAAAGCACTGCGAAAAGACAGGAGGCCGCGCGTTTTTATCGTGAACATATCTCCAATCCCCTGGTGCAGCTGCCCCGGGTGACAACGGAAGAAGGCCATGTCTGGCACCTCTTCGTGGTACAAACCGACAAGCGTGATGCCTTTGCCCAATACCTTGCTGATAATGGTGTTCAAACCGTTATCCACTACCCGATCCCGCCGCATCACCAGCCGGCCTACTCGGAATGGAGCGACCGCACTTACCCGATCAGCGAGACCCTCCATCAGCGGGTGATCAGCCTTCCGATCAGCGAAGTGATAAGCAGGGAAGAGCTGGAAACGGTGGCCCGGGTCGTGAATAATTACGCAGGATGAACCTGGCCAGGACTACTTTCTACACTTCGGTCAGCACCGCTGTTACTTTCATCTGCGGCTTTATCGTAGCCAAAGTGGTGGCGGTGAAGATCGGGCCTTCGGGTATCGCCATGGTTGGACAGTTCCAAAACTCGACGGCCCTCCTTTCCATTCTGGGCACGGGCGCAATCAGCATGGGCGTGGTCAAGTACTTATCCGAGTATCGCGATAAGCCGGAGCGGCAACAGGCGATCATCACGCATGCGATCTCGCTCATCCTGCTTTGCTCCTTCACGATCGCCGGTTTTGTAGTGGCCTCGAGCAGATGGCTGTCGCGCGTCACTTTTCATTCATCGGATTTCTGGATCGTTTACGTGCTTTTCGGCGCCTTCCTGGCCCTGACGGCTCTGAACACGGTTTTTCTATCGATCTATAATGGCTTGAAAGAAATTCCGAAGATGACGATCGTCAACATCTTTACCTCCGTTATCGGGATCCTGTTTACGATCGTTTTCGCCAGCCTGTTCGATGTGAAGGGCGTGCTCGTGGCCGTCAATGCTACGGCCGCAGCCAGTTTCCTCCTGAACCTTTACCTATTCCGGAAGAACAGTAATTTCAGGCTTTCCGTTTCATTTAAACGCTGGGACAAAAAGCTCCTGCGGCAGCTGCTGACCTTCTCCCTGATGAGCTCGGTAAGTGCCTTTGTACTTCCAACCATACAACTGATGGTCCGCAACAAGATCATCGGTGACTTTTCGATCACCGATGCGGGTTATTGGCAGGGGGTAACGCGGATCTCGGACTATTATCTCGCGTTTATCACCACCGTACTCAGCGTTTATTACCTGCCCCGTCTCAGCGAGCTTCGTTCGGATGGTGAGATGCGTGCCGAGATCATTCGCGGTTATAAGCTGATCCTGCCGATCGTGGCCTTGCTGGCGCTTCTCATCTGGCTGTTCCGTTATTACGTGGTAATCATCCTTTTCTCCCCGGAGTTCCTGCCGATGCAGGACCTGTTTGGCTTCCAGCTGATCGGTGATGTGATCAAGATCGCCAGCTGGCTGTTGGGATTCGTGATGTGGGCAAGGGCGATGGCAAGAACCTATATTGTAAGCGAGATCCTTTTTGGCATCACCTACGTGGGCATCTCTTATTTTTTCATCAATAAGTTCGGGCTGGTTGGCTCCACCTACGCCTTCGCGCTGAATTATTTGCTTTACCTGGTATTGATCCTCTTCCTCTTCCGCAGGATCTTTTTTATCCGTAGAAAGCCGGCAGTTTCATGAATATTCTCTTTCTGCGCGAATATCCCCTGGTGGACGGAACGTTTACGCTTCTGCTCCGTCTGGCCCGTAGAGCAAGAAAAGACGGACACCAGGTATATGTGCTCTTTTATTCCCGGGAAGTGGCGGCCGACCTTCTGCAGATGTTTCAGGAGACCGCCACCGTGCTGTACCGGGATGAACTGGCAACACGGAAGGCAGAAGGGCGATTGCCGGAGATCGACGCGATCCACGGCATATTGGGCGGAGATCTGCTGATCGAAGCCTACAACGAACTTAAGCCGAACTATTTTCCAGCCGCCCGCATCGTGTTGGGCGTATACCATACAAAGGCTTTTATTACCAAGACCTGGATCGGACCGGCACCGGATACCTATATCTACCGGGAATACTTCCGGAAGGTTCCGCACCGCAACATCCTGTTCATGAACGAGGCCGTGCGGAGGTCGCACGAGTCCTACTATCATATCTCGTTCAAAGACGCTCCTATCGTGCCCCTTCCTGTTGATGTGAATGAGATCTATACCGAACGAGGCCGCATTGATCCAAACAGGATCGTGAGCATCGGCAGGCTGGTGGCATTCAAGAACTATCACGTGCAGGTGATTGAAGCCATCGCCGACTGGAACCAGTTGCATCCCGAAAGGCCGCTCAGCTATCACATTTATGGTGATGGCCCGATGCGGGCGGACCTGATCCGGCTCTCGGAAGAGAAGAAGCTGGATTTCGTTCACTACCACGGGAATCTGCCCTATGAACGGCTTCGGGAAGCGGTGGCAGACGCATACATCTGCATTGCCATGGGAACAACGGTGGTCGAGACTTCGGCTATGGGCGTACCAAGCCTGCTGGCCGTGGAAAACGGCAATGACTATAACTATGGCTGGTTCTTCAGCCAGGAAGGATATGAGGTTGGAGAGCAGCTCGAGGGCAAAGCAAAGTACTCCTATCGGCAGATGCTGGAAGCAGCACTGGGATGGGATCCCGACCGATATGCACAGAATGCGAAGGACAGCTGGGTGCGTGCACAGGCTTTTTCCATGAGCTCGGTGATCAAGGGTTACTATCAATTCATCGAGAATGCGGATCGTGCCTTTGTTTTCAAGGTGCCCAAATGGAAGCACGTCCTTCTGAAAGTACTCCGCCAGCCATTTATGTTCAGCTGGTTAATCAAGAAAGAATATTTTCATAAATAACATGTGCGGAATAGCCGGTTTTATCGACCAAACAAAAGATAAGCAAGTCCTCGACTCCATGACCTGCGCGTTGGAACGGCGGGGCCCGGATGACTCCGGGCTCTTCTTCCAGGATGGCGTTGGCCTGGGCCACCGGCGCCTGTCGATCATCGATCTTTCAGCCGCCGGCCACCAGCCCATGCAGTTCGAGCACCTGACCATGGTGTTCAATGGCGAGATCTATAATTATCCCGAAGTACAGCAGGAGCTGATCTCCAACGGATACAACTTTCAGTCGCACTCCGACTCGGAAGTGGTGCTCAAGGCTTTTCATTGCTGGGGCCCCGAATGCGTGGTTCGCTTCATCGGCATGTTCGCCATCGCGATCCATGACGGAAACACCGGCGCCCTGACACTCATTCGCGACCGGGCCGGCGTGAAGCCCCTCTACTATTACTTCAAGGATGGACGCATCGCTTTCGCATCCGAAGTGCGGGCCTTCAAGACCTTTCTCAGTCCCGAAGAGCGGAACGAGATCGATACGGACGCCTTATCCGATTTCCTGTCGGTGGGCTATATCACCGGTGGCAGGTCGATCATCCGCTCGGTGAAAAAGCTGCCTCAGGGTCACTACCTGGTTTTTCACGAGGGAAAAGTGGTGATCAGGAAATACTGGCAGGTAGATTTCCGGGTCAATGAAAGCTGGAAAAGCCGTTCGGAGAACGACCTGCTCGATGAACTGGAGGATCTTGTCGTTTCTTCCTTCAAGTAACGGATGGTGGCCGATGTGCCCGTTGGGGTCTTCCTCAGCGCCGGGGTTGATTCTTCCCTGGTGACGGCCGTACTCAATAAGCATTACGGCAGCCTGCGCACCTTTACGATCGGCTTCTCCGAAGCTGGCTACGACGAATCAGCCGACGCCCGACGGATCGCCGAATTCCTGGGTACGGAGCATACCGAGCGGATGCTCAGCTCCGATAAGGCATTTGATATCCTCGAACGCTTTTACGATATCTACGACGAGCCGCATGGCGACAACTCCTGCGTGCCCACCGCCTTTGTTTCCGAGCTGGCCCGCGACCATGGGGCGAAAGTGGTGCTCAGTGCCGATGCCGGTGATGAGCTGTT
>CBHWDR010000243.1:0-5477 GCA_966112575.1 uncultured Chitinophagales bacterium | reverse complement strand
CGAGCGGATGACCGAGGGCGATGGAGCCTCCGTTCACATTTACCTTTTCTTCATCGAGCCCAAGGTCGCGGATGCAGGCCAGCGACTGGGAGGCAAAGGCCTCGTTCAGTTCCACGAGCTCGATGTTGGCCACGGAAAGGCTGGCCCGGCGAAGCGCTTTCTGGGTGGCAGGCACCGGCCCGATGCCCATGATGGCCGGGTCGACGCCGGCAACGGCCATCGATACCAGTTTGGCGATGGGCTTAAGGTTATATTTTTCAACGGCCTCGGCGCTGGCCAGCAGCATGGCAGCCGCGCCATCGTTGATTCCCGAGGCATTGCCTGCGGTAACGGTACCGTCTTTCACAAAAGCAGGCTTGAGGGTCGCCAGCTTTTCTACGGTGGTCATGCGGGGATGCTCATCCGTGTCAACTACAGTGATTGCACCTTTCGGTCCCGGGACTTCCACCGGCACGATCTCTTCCTTCCAGATCCCTTTCTCCAGGGCAGCGAAATAGCGTTCCTGCGAGCGGGCGGCAAAGGCATCCTGGTCGGCCCGGCTGATCTGCCACTGCTTCGCTACATTCTCGGCGGTTTCGCCCATGCTGTAGGGATAGTGGACATCGGAGAGCTTGTTGTTCACAAAGCGCCAGCCGAGGGTGGTATCGTATACTTCGGGTGTACGTCCGAAAGGCGTGGTAGCCTTGGGCATGACAAAGGGCGCGCGGCTCATGCTTTCCACACCGCAGGCGATCATCAATTCCGCGTCGCCGCACATGATCTGGCGGGCCGAATCCATGATGGCCTGGAGGCCGGAAGCACAGAGCCGGTTGACAGTATTGCCGGCCACAGAGGCAGGCAAGCCGGCCAGCAAAGCGGCCATGCGGGCCACGTTGCGGTTGTCTTCGCCAGCCTGGTTGGCATCACCGGCGATCACATCTTCGATGGCAGCAGGGTCCACACCGGCATTGCGGGCCATTAGGGTGCGGATCACCCCGGCGAGCAGGTCATCGGGACGCACACTGCTGAGTGCGCCGCCATATTTACCTATGGGCGTACGTATCGAATCGATCACAAAAACTTCACGCATGACAATCGTTTTGAAACCGGTGGAGGGCAGTGGGCAATAGCAGTAGGCAGTGCTAACCTTTTGCATGACTCATCTTCCGATTACTCATTCCCACTGATCACTGATCGCTGATTACTGATCACTCATCATCCCCCGGCGGCTGCAAGTTAGGGACGAACCGCTATCAGCGAGACGTTAAATTCCGCTGCCGGACCCAGGCGAGCTGCTTGGGCTCTACCTTCTCGCCTTCGAGGATATTGCCCCCGGCGTCGATATAGATGCCATTGACCTTGCCTTCCTTATTACGGCGGAAGATGACCACGCCGCTGTAGGCTTCGAGATTGAAGGTATCCTTGTTGATCCGCGGCAGGGTGGCGCTTCCCAGGCTGGCCGTGATGAGGAGGTTTTTGCCTTCGATGGAGATGTCGGCCGTGCTGATCATGCTGCCATCGGGGAACTTGTAATTGCCCTTGTATTCGAGGAGCGTGGAATCCGTTTCGGTTTGTGCCTTTCCGGCAAAGGCGGCGAAGGCAAGGAGGACGGTGAAGATGAATTTCATATCAGGCTTTTGATAAATGTACGGGAAAGCCGGGAACCCTTATCAACCGCTTAACACCCACCCTGCGGCAGTTGAACTATCTTTGCACCATGGCAACGACCGCGCTTAAAACCACTTCCATCCGCAATATCCGGGAGCTGAGCTATGCTGAGCTGGAAAACCATCTCCTTGCCCAGGGCGAGAAGAAGTTCCGCGTACAGCAGGTCTGGGAGTGGCTCTGGAAAAAGCATGCGCATTCCTTCGCCGAGATGACCAACCTGAGCAAGGAACTGCGCCAGAAGCTGGGCGAGCAGTTCAGCCTTCCGGCCGTTACCATCCACAGCACTCAGCGGAGCACCGACGGGACCGTCAAAATGGGCTTCCAGACCCATGAAGGCTTTCTCTGTGAAGGCGTGCTCATCCCCACCGATACCCGGTACACGGCCTGCGTTTCCTCGCAGATCGGCTGCTCGCTCAGTTGCCGTTTCTGCGCTACGGGTTATATCGAGCGCAAGCGCAACATCGGCTACGACGAGATCTACGACGAGGTGGTGCTGATCAACCAGGAATGTGAAAAAGCCTACGGCAAGAAGCTGAGCAATATCGTTTTCATGGGCATGGGCGAGCCCCTGCTCAACTACAAAAACGTGCTCAAGGCCATCGAGCGCATCACGGCGGAAGACGGGTTAGGCATGAGCCCCCGTCGCATCACGGTGTCCACCGCAGGCGTTGCCAAGATGATCCGCCAGCTCGGCGACGATGGCGTTCGCTTCAAGCTGGCCCTTTCCCTGCATGCGGCCAACGATGCCAAGCGCAACGAGATCATGCCGATCAATGAGACCAACAACCTCAAGGCCATCATCGACGCACTGAACTATTTCTACCAGAAAACGAAGAACGAGATCACCCTCGAATATATCCTCTTCAACAATTTCAACGATTCCACCAGGGATGCCGATGAGCTCATCAAGGTCTTCCGCCAGGTGCCGGCCGATCTCGTGAACATCATCGAATACAACCCCATCGATTTTGCCAAGTTCGAAAAGCCTTCGGAAGAGCGTGTCGAGGCCTTCATGAACTACCTGGCCAAAAACCGGGTCAATGCCCGCCTTCGCCGCAGCCGGGGCAAGGACATCGACGCCGCCTGCGGCCAATTGGCTAATAAGAATAATTAGCGGATTCGAGAATGAGCTGATTCGCTAATACTGCTCCTCATTTTGGATGTTTTCGGTCAGTATGCAGCACCGGCTCCCTGGCACATCCATTTTCGAATTCTCTCATTTTCGAATTCTCGAATTCCCTCTTCACCTTAATTAACCCAAATAAACCTTTCCTGCTTAAACTCCGCGCTGAAGCGGGCGTCTCATATCTGTTCGACCAATAAAAACAACGAATAACGATATGAAGAAGATCCTTACCTCCGCCCTCGCCCTGCTGCTCATCACCGGTGCTGCACAGGCCCAGACCAAAGAAGCAAAACATCATCGTGGCGGCGCGCCGATGCACGCCCTCAACCTTACTGAAGAGCAGAAGTCGAAGCTGAAGACGCTCCATGAAGAAGAGCGCAGGCAGATGGAAGCCCTGCGTGCCGATAAATCGCTTTCCGCTGAGCAGTCGAAGGAGCAGCGCAAGCAGATCCATGCCCGTTACCAGGACCAGATGAGCGCCCTCCTGAGCTCCGATCAGAAGGCCCAGCTGGAAAAAATGAAGGCTGAACGCAAGGAAAATGGCAAAGGCCATAAGGGTGAAGGCCACAAAGGCGACCGTGCCGGGGGCCAGAAAGGCGATCGTGGTGCGCGTATGGCGCAGGAGCTGAACCTCACCGAGGCCCAGAAGCAGCAACTCCAGGCCCAACGGGAAGCCAATAAAGCCCAGATGGATGCCCTTCGTGCCGACAAATCGCTGAGCGACGAGCAGCGCCGGGAGAAGATCAAGGCCCTGCATACCGCACAGAAAGAGCAGATGCAATCCATCCTGACCCCGGAACAGAAGACCAAGGCCGCGTCGATCCGCAAGGAAGGGAAGGACCGCAAAGACCGCAAGCCGGAAAAGAAATAAGCTATTGAAAACCTTTCTTATGAAAACGTTAGGCGAGGCCGTCCGATCCGGGCGGCCTTTGCTTTAACAGCGGCCAGCGCGCCTGCCAACAGGGCTTTAGCCGGTTTGAAGTACCTTTGCCGGATGAAGAAGAAATCGGGTTTCGAGAAATTCTATGACAGCGGTGTGAAGAAAGGTGCTGCCAAGAAAGAGCAGCTGCGCCAGGAAAAGCGCGCGTGGAAGAAAGAACGCAGCGAGAAGATCGAAGCCAAAAAGCGGCAGTTCCGCGAGCAGGCAGCCGCTTCGGAAACACCGGTGCCCGCCGGTCCGAAGATCATCCGCAAGGTCAGCGATGACCTCATGCCCCTCAATAAGTACGTAGCCCATTGCGGCGTCTGCTCCCGCCGGGATGCCGTGGACCTGATCAAGGCCGGCAAGGTGAAGGTGAACGATGAAGTGGTGAATGAGCCCGGCCACAAAGTATCCCCCAAGGATATCGTGATCTTTGGCGGCAAGCGCGTGCAGCCCGTGCGCGACATGGTCTATATCCTGCTCAACAAACCCAAGGACTACCTCACTACCACCGATGACCCGCAGAAGCGCAAGACCGTGCTTGACCTGATCGCCAAGGCAACGAAAGAGCGTGTCTATCCCGTAGGCCGTCTGGACCGCAATACCTCGGGCGTGCTTCTACTCACCAACGACGGCGACCTGTCGCAGAAACTGACCCACCCGAGCAACGAGATCAAAAAAGTGTACGCGGTCACCCTCGATAAGCCCCTCACCAAGCAGCATTTCGACGAGATCCTCAAGGGCGTGACCCTGGAAGACGGCCTGGTGAACGTGGATGTGCTGGCCTATGCCGACAATGCCGACAAAACGCAGATCGGCATCGAGCTGCACACGGGCCGCAACCGGGTGGTGCGCCGCATCTTTGAGCATTTCGGCTATGATGTGCGCAACCTCGACCGCGTGATCTTCGCCGGCCTGACGAAGAAGAACGTGAACCGCGGCAAATGGCGTTTCCTCTCGGAGAAGGAAGTACGGGATTTGAAGTTCTTTGGTAAGGGCAAGTAAGAGAAAACAAAAAATCAAAAGTCAAAAATCAAAAGCTTTTGATATAGACTCACTTTATCGGAATGGCTTGTCTGCCGAATACAACCACCCTGGCGATAACCAGTATAAGTTGAAACGAAAGTTCGAGAGGCAGTAATGCAGCCACTTTAGTTTTGACTTTTGAATTTTGACTTTCCATGCGACTGAACGATCTGATTATAACGGAAGACGAACACATTGTTGCCCTCAACAAGCCCTCGGGGCTGCTTACCATTCCCGACCGGGAGGGAAAAGAGCCTTCGTTGAAGCTGATGCTGAAGGAAGCATATGGCGACATCTTCACCGTGCACCGCCTCGACCGCGACACGAGCGGGCTGGTGGTCTTCGCCAAAAATGAAGACGCGCACAAGAAGCTCTCGCTGCTTTTCGAACACCGCGAAACGCGGAAGATCTACCAGGGCGTGGTCATGGGCAAACCCCACCAGGCCTCCGGGGTGATCAACGAGCCGATCGCCGAGAACCAGGTGAAACGCGGCGTGATGATGATCCACAAACGAGGCAAGGAAAGTATCACCGAATACGAGGTGCTGGAGAGCTATCGCTTTTTCTCCTGGATGCAGTACCGCATCCTCACCGGTCGCACCCACCAGATCCGGGTGCATATGAAACACCTCGGCCACCCCATCCTCTGCGACGATATTTACGGAGACGGGAAGCCGGTCTTCATTTCGCAGATCAAACGCAACTATAAGCTCTCGCAGAACGAATTGTAAGAACGGCCGATCCTTGCCCGACTTG
>CBHWDR010000242.1:0-5497 GCA_966112575.1 uncultured Chitinophagales bacterium | reverse complement strand
AGCTCATTTACTAATTAGCTGATTAGCTAGCTCAGGTTGATGTCGCTCACCAGTCCTTTGATGTGCGCTTCCTGGGCTTCGGGGGCGGAAAGCTCCTTGCGAAGCACTTTCTCGGTCACCTCGATCACCAGCTTGCCCACCTGGTTCTTCACTTCGGTCAGCGCGGCCATTTTCTGGGCGTTGATCTGCTGCTGGGCTTCCAGGATGATCTTGTTGGCTTCCACTTTCGCCTGCTCTTTCGCTTCGTTAACGATGCGGTCCTTTGTTTCGCGGGCTTCCTTCAGCATGGCGGCGCGCTCTTCGCGGGCCTTGGCCATCAGCTCTTCGTTCTCGCTTTTCAGCTGGCTCATCTCGGCCTTCACGCGCTGGGCGGTCTCCAGGGAATCGGCGATCGTACGCTCGCGCTTGTGCAGCGACTCGAGGATCGGCTTCCAGGCAAACTTGCGCAGGATCAGGAACACAATGATGAACGCGATCAGCGTCCAGAAGATCAAACCAATACCAGGTAATAAGAGTTCCATAGTCGTTTAATGTGATAATGTGATAATTAGCTAATGAGCTAATGCGTCCTACTCGATTGTAAAGATTTCGTTAGTTCAATAAGCTAAAGACCAGCGTTTATATACAAAATAAAGAGCTCATTTGGGAACCAGGATTTTCATCGCTTTCCTGGACCATTAGCTAATTAGCTCATTCTCGAATTAGCTAATTAAAGAAACTGCACCCTCCGCCCTGTGCTTCGGATGCAGTAATCTCGTTTGCTTACTTCAGTACGGCCAGGATACCTGCGATTACCGCGAAGAGGGCAACACCCTCTACGAAAGCAGCGGTCAGGATCATGTTCGCACGGATGTCGTTAGCAGCTTCGGGCTGGCGGGCAATGGATTCAACCGCACCGCGACCGATCTGACCGATACCGATACCGGCACCGATAGCAGCGAGGCCCGCGCCGATCGCACCACCGAGGTGAGACATGCTGAAATTTTGGGCGTCGTTGGCTACTTGCAACAGAATGTTCATGAATGACATACTACGTGTTTTTGTTTATGATGAAAAATCTTAAAGTGCAAATTCTTTGGCATCGCCATCAGCGGTCGGGTGCGGATCGCCATGCGCTACCGCATGACCATGTCCTTCTTCATGACCGTGGCCGGTTTCAAATGCCTGGCCGATGAACACCGCCGTGAGGTTGGTGAAGATGAAGGCCTGGATAAAGGCCACCAGCAGCTCGATCAGGTAAATGAAGATGGTGAAGGCCAGCGATACCGGCGAGAAGCCGAGGCCTGCCACCTGGTTCATGGCCCCGAAGATGAAGATCAGCGAGATGAAGCAGATGATTACGATGTGACCCGCCACCATGTTGGCAAACAGACGGATCATGAGGGCGATGGGCTTGATAAATACACCGGCGAATTCCACGGGGATCAGGATCAGCTTTACCGGCAGGGGTACTCCGGGAGGCCAGAAGATGTGGCCCCAGAAATGCCCGTTGGTGCTCAGCAGGATCACGATCATCGAGATGAAGGCCATCACCAGGGTGAAGGCGATATTACCTGTTACGTTGGCCGATCCGGGGATCAGGCCCAGCAGGTTGTTGATCAGGATGAAGAAGAAGATGGTGAGCAGGTAAGGCAAGTACTTTCGGTACTTATGGCCCAGGTTGGGCTTGGCCACCTCATCGCGCACGAATTCGATCACGGGCTCCACGGCATTCTGGAAACCGGTAGGCGCCTTGTCGCCGCGTTCGCGGTAGCGACGGGCCACATTGAGCATGATCACCAGGAGGATGATCGAAGCCAGGATCAGCTGCACCGCGTTGCGGGTCAGCGAAAAATCATACAGCTTGATGTTCTTGTCTACATTTCCGGATGCATCCACCGCCATGATGTGGTTGTGCTCCATGCGGTAGCCCTTGTGATCTTTATGGCCATGCTCGAAGTTCGAGGACATGAAAGCATCCAGGCCGCGCTCTTTCGAGTAGATGATCACGGGGAGGGGAAGCGAGATCGCATGACCATTCAGGTCGGCAAAATGATACTCATGGTTATCCATGATGTGCTCCATGATCACTTCCGCCGCATCTACCTTGTTCCCGCCTTTGGGCGCCTCACTGTCGTGGTTGCCCATCTTCGTCTGCGTTTCCTCGGACTGATGCTCCATGTCATTATTGGTACGCTGATGCTGCGCCATGGCGGTTTGTGAAAAACCGAGCACGAAAACGCTGAAAGCCGCTACCAATAAGCATTTGAGGGTTCCAATTCGCATAGTCTTCCCGAAATTTGGCGCAAAGATAAGGGCGGCGGCAAGAAAGAACAAGGAATAACCAATAAAGAATACAGAACAGGAAACGGGAAGGGTGAAACGAAAAATCCCCGGCCGGGGCCGGGGATTTCTTTATGCGATCGGGGTCCTAGAACACCTGGTAATAGCGAATCGATTGTGTAAACGACTGAGTACCAGCTGTTACCTTGAACTGGATCAATCCCACACCGGCTGCATACCAGTATTCCCAGAGCAGGGCTTCATTGGAATAAGCTGCCGTGCCCAGGGCCGACTGAGGCTGCATATTCACCTTATATACATTGGTATAGGTGCGGCTGCCGATGGTGAGCGTGGTGTTGGCATTGATGACGGTGAAATTATACTTCACTTTCAGGGCTGTGCCGGTACCGTCTTCCGTTCCCGTAAACTCGGCCGAGCTCCAGGTCTGACCGGTAGTAGCGCCTTCCTTGAGGAAGAGGATCTCGCCGGTGGGCAGCGGGGAGGCGAACGTGGCAAGGGCATAGTTATCACCCCGGTTGAATTCGAGGTAGTCGTTGCCCGAGCGGCGGTAATAAGAATGGCTGGCCGTATCGCCCGCGTTGTCGAAAGTGGTGAACTTCCGGTAGGTGTTGCCGGCGCCGGTCACCGAAGCCAGGTTCACCACTTTAATGGTATCGCTGGCCGCTGTGCCGAAGGGATCGAGGTAGGTCCAGTAAGAATTGGGCGTCAGCGGGAAGTGATCAGTATTGGTGGGCGTGGTGCCGCCGACCGTCAGGGCATAGGTACAGGTTGACGTTCCCGCGGTTACCGTAAAGGTTTGCGCGCCGGAGGCGGTGGGCGTTCCGGTACCGACCAGCACGATGTTCTGGACACCGGTATTGGTAAAGTTGCCGGCGCCGGCGAAGGTGATGCCTGCCACCGGGTTGGTGGTCACGGCCCAGGGGCCAATGGTAGTCACGTTCACGGAAACCGTAAGCGTATTGGCGGAGGTCAGCGGTGTGCCCTGGGTATAGGTACCCTGGGCGGAGGCCGTCATACAGCTGCCGGGTGCACCCTGCAGGGTGAAGGCTGCCGGCGTGACCGTGCCCGGCACAACCGTCAGAGCGAAGGTGCAGGAGGCGGTACCGGTCGTGACCGAGAAGGTCTGCGAACCCGCTGTGGTGGGGATGCCGGCCGCATTCAGGCTGATGGTCTGTGCGCCCGTGGTGGTGAAGGTGCCCGATCCCGAGAACGTAAGGCCGGTAACGGTATTGGTGGTCAGGCTCCAGGTTCCGGGCGTAGTGACGTTCACCTGGATATTGACCTTATTGGCGGCCGTCACGGGGGTGAGCTGGGTATAGGTGCCCTGAACAGCTGCGTTCATGCAGGCATTCGGACTTCCATTCAGCGTAAACGCGGCCGAACCGGAGCTGCCCCCGGTATTGGCGACCACGGTCACGGCAACGGCGCAGGCCGTGCTGTCGTAGCGAACCGTAAAATTATTGGTGCCGGCAGTTCCGGGCGTACCGTAGCCCCGGAGCTGCACCACCTGGGCGCCGGTGTTGGCGAAGGTGCCGGTTCCGCGGAACGAGTAGCCGTTGATGGTATCGGTGGTCACCGAATAAGGGCCGGTCTGGGCCACGTCCACCGTAACCTCCAGGTAGTTGGTATCACCGAGGGCGACACCGGCCTTATAGGTTCCCTTGACCTGTTTGGGGAGGCAATCGCCGGCCTGGCTTTGGAGCGAACCCCGGGAGAGCTGGCCTTGTTCGAAACTGGTTTCCTTCTGACAGGAGTAAATGACGATGACCGCTAGAAACGCAGCCAGGAAGCGCAGGTGGCGACTCATAAGCAATGGAATTTGACGTGCAGTAGATTGATATTAGAACGGAAAGATACTTATTCTATTGCCATGCCTTTCTTTTCGAATTGCATTTCGTACAATTTGCTATAGAACCCGCCTTTGGCGAGCAGCTGGCGGTGGTTGCCCACTTCCTTCACTTCGCCCTTGTCGAGCACGATGATCTGGTCGGCGCGCTGGATCGTGGAAAGCCGGTGTGCGATCACGATGGAGGTACGGCCGGCGATCAGGGTCTGGATGGCCTTTTCGATCATCTGCTCGCTTTCTGTATCAACCGAGGACGTGGCCTCGTCAAGGATCAGGATCGAAGGGTTGTAGAGCAGGGCGCGAATGAAGGAGAGCAGCTGGCGCTGGCCTACGGAGAGGGTGCTCCCCCGCTCCATCACATTGTAGTCGTAACCTCCCGGCAGCCTTTCGATAAAATCGTGCATGCCGATGAGGCGAGCGGCCTCTTCCACACGGGCACGGGGAATGGCTTCATTGCGCAGGGTGAGGTTATCGAGCACGGATCCGGAGAAAAGGAACACGTCCTGCAGCACCACGCCGATATTGCGGCGCAGGATGTCCGTATCCCATTCTTCCACGGGCACATCGTCGATGCGGATGCTGCCCCGGTTGATCTCATAGAGTCGGTTGAGCAGGGAGATGATGGTGGTCTTTCCGCTGCCGGTATGGCCAACGATGGCCACGGTCTGTCCCGGCTCTACCCGGAAGGAGATATCCCGGAGCACGGGCTGCTCTTCATTGTAGCCGAACCAGACCTTATCGAAGGTCACGGAGCCCTGCACATACGGCGGGGCATAGGTCCCGTTATTGGTGAGCACATCTTCGTTGTCGATCACCTTGAACACGCGTTCGGAGGCGATCATGCCCATCTGCAGTACGTTGAATTTATCGGCGATGACCCGGAGGGGACGAAAGAGCAGGTTGAGGTAGAGAATGAAGGAGGCCAGCACGCCCACGTTGTTGACGCCCGTAAGCAGGGATTCTTTGGACACCCACCAGACCACGAGACCCATGCCCAGGGCGAGCACGATCTCCACGATGGGAAAGAAAACCGAATAGGCGAAAATGGCGTTGATATTGGCGTTGCGGTGTTCCTTGTTGATGGCGTTGAACTTTTCGAATTCGCGTTTTTCGGCTGCGAAGCTCTGTACGATGTACATGCCGGTGATGTGTTCCTGCACGAAGGCGTTGAGCGCGGCCACGGCATTGCGCACGCGGTGGAAGGAGCGGTTGACGCTTTCCTTGAAATAATAGGTGGCCACGATGATGATCGGGAAAGGGATGAGGCAGACGAGGGTCAGCTGCCAGTCGGTCCAGAACATGATGCCCAGCACGGCGATGATCGACAGGAGGTCGGCCAGGATGGGGATCAGGCCTTCGGAGAAGATA
>CBHWDR010000241.1:0-5511 GCA_966112575.1 uncultured Chitinophagales bacterium | reverse complement strand
CATCCAGGGTATTCTCATACTGGCGGTTCAGCACGAAGCCGATCGTGCCATCGTCGCGGTGCTCCGTCAGGAATACCACCGTTCGCATGAAATTCGGATCTTTCAGAAAAGGATCGGCGATCAGTAATACGCCGGATGCCGGTTGTACCATTTGTCCTCCTACGCTTGGTGTTAAAAATAATGCATAACAATCTTATGCCAGTAAATTTGAGAACTGGCTCAATATTTTTGCCAGCGCCCGAACTTTAATCATCTTACTGCCAGTGAAAAGAATTTTCCCCATAATCATGGTGCTGATCGTGTTCTCGCTGATCGGGATCATCTACATTCAATATTCCTGGCTGAAGAATATGCTCCTGCTCAAGGAAGAGCAGACGAAGGAGAATATTTACAACGTCACCAACCTGGCCTCCCGGGAGTTGTCGGAGTTCAAGGGCACGCCTCCGGCCAACAGCAGCGCGCCGATCTTCAACGATGAATTCGGCGGAATGGATGGCTTCAAGCCCTACCTCGTGGGCAGCCGCCTCACCTCGCAGGAGATCTATGCCCGGGTGCGCAAAACCTTCGATGATCATAATCTCAAGCGCATCCCCTTCCAGTTTGCCCTGATGGTTAATACGGAGCCGGCCTATTTCCAGCGACAATCAGGGGAGTTCGAGACCTGGCACAGCGATACCGCCAATCACTTCGAGTTCGCCTGGTGGCTCAAGTCGCCTTCGGGCTCTGCTACCGAGAACCTCGCTTCCGATGAGCTGCTCATCATCGTGGTGCCCAAGGTCGGCGACATCGTGTTTCGCGAGATGCGTCCCCGCATCATCATGTCCATCCTCTTTACACTCGTGATCGTTGCAGCCTTCTACCTGACGGTATATACGATGCTGCGCCAGAAAAAGCTCAGCGAGATCCGGAACGACTTCATCAACAACATGACGCATGAGTTCAAGACGCCGATCGCCACCATCTCGCTGGCCGTGGACGCCCTGAAGAACGAGAAGGTGCAGCGCGACGTGGAGAAGCTCATGTATTTCAGCGGCATCATCAAGGAAGAAAACCAGCGGATGAACCGGCAGGTGGAGACCATCCTCAAGTCGGCACTGATGGACCGGCAGGAGGTGCAGCTTAACCTGAAACCCCTGCATGTGCACCAGATCATCGGCGACGTGGTGGATAATTTCATGCTGCGCCTCCAGGAAAAGCAAGGTTCGCTCGAAACCGACCTGCTCGCCTCTTCTGACCTCATCGACGGCGACGAAGTGCATATCTCCAACCTGGTGAACAACCTGCTGGACAATGCCGTGAAGTATTCCAAGGAGAACGTGCCTCCCCGCATCTCGATCGCCACTTCCTCCACCGAAAAAAAATTCATCTTCCGCATCGAAGACAACGGCATCGGCATGACCCGCGAAACCGTCAAGCGCATCTTCGAAAAATTCTACCGCGCGCATACCGGGAACATCCACAACGTAAAGGGCTTCGGTCTCGGTCTGAGCTACGTGAAAACCGTGGTGGAAGCGCACGAAGGGCATATCAAAGCCGAGAGCACCCTCGGCAAAGGCAGCTGCTTCACCATTGAGCTGCCGTTGCGCCGGGAGGGATGATCTGCTCGCTTCGCTTGCTTTTTGTAACCACGAAGACATAAAGGGCACTAAGGGGCACTAAGGGTTTTTGTTTTTTGAACCACAGAGTCACAGAGGCAGGGAGAGGCACAGAGTTATTTTTTATGATAGGGACACTGAGGGGTCTAGAGAGAAAGCCACGGTTAGGAGTTTTCTATGCCGCAGGCTTCTTTGGGCTCCCGAGGTGTCGGGAAGAAAACTCCTGAGCGCCAACTTTTCTGGCTTGCCTTTCCAACTAACAGGCATCATCCCTGACTTATCCTGCACCAACTTTTGAACTCTTGAACTCTTGAACTTTTGAACTCGCGAACTCCGCGAACTCGCAAACTCCGCAAACTCCGCAAACTCCGCAAACTCCGCGAACTCGCGAACTCGCAAACTCCGCGAACCCCTAACCTCTCCAAAGCAAGCTCGAATCCCCGTAACTCAGGAACCGGTATTGTTGGTCCATCGCGTGCTGGTACACGCGTTTCCAGTCGGGGCCGATGAAGGCGCAGACGAGGAGGAGGAGGGTGGACTGGGGTTGATGGAAATTGGTGACGAGCGCGGAGGGTAGCTGGAAACGATAGCCCGGGATGATGATCATGCTGGTTTGTCCGTGCAGCTCGTTCAGGCCGTTGGCTTCCAGGTAGCGGAGCAGGGCGCCCAGGCTTTCCCTGGCGGGCACCACCCCGAATTCTTTTTCGAGCTCATATGGTTCCCATTGCCCGAGGGCAAAATCGGGGGTATTCCTGCCGTGGAGTTCCTTCACCCCCAGCCAGTGCAGGCTTTCGAGGGTACGCAGGGAAGTAGTACCCACCACCACAAGGTTGGTGGCTGCGATCAGCTGCTTCAATGTTGCTGCCGTTACGGCAAAGGGCTCGGCATGCATCTGGTGGCCGTCGACGGTCTCGCTTTTCACGGGCTTGAAGGTGCCGGCGCCCACATGCAGGGTCACATAGGCGGGGTGGATGTTCTTCTTTGCCAGGTCGGCGAAAACGGCATCGGTGAAATGCAGCGCAGCGGTCGGGGCCGCTACCGAGCCTTCGTGCCGGGCAAAGACGGTCTGGTACCGCTCGGAATCGGCCTCGGTGGCCTTGCGCTTGATGTAGGGCGGCAGGGGGATGGCACCCGCTGCGTGCAGCACCTCGCCGAAGGCGGCCGCTCCTTCCCAGCGGAACTCGATGCTGAAGGACTCGGTTTCCTTCGATAGGTAATACGCTTCCAGCACCAGGGGACGTCCTTCCCATTCCACTTCTTTTCGCAACACCTGGCCCGGCTTCCATTTGGATGCGCCGCCGATGAGGCAGTTCCAGCGAACGCTGCCGCGGGCGGTCAGCGCCGTTTCCAGGGAGGATCGCACGGGTTCGAGACAGAAGATCTCGATCACGCCCCCGGTTTCTTTCTGAAAGAGGAGACGGGCTTCGATGACGCGGGTGTTGTTGAGGAGGATCACCGTGCCTTCGGGAAGATGCGCCGGCAGGTGGGAGAAAGTGTCATCCCTGATGGTCCCCTCCTGGTAAACGAGCAGACGGGAGGCATCCCGTTGCGGCAGGGGCTGGTAGGCAATAAGGGCATCGGGGAGGGGATAATCGTAATCCCGGATGTAGATCGGTTCGGTTGTCATGCGGCTAACGGCAGCATTTTAATGGTTATAAACAGCCGGGGAAGGGTTATGCACCGGTATCCACATTTCATTCACATCTCCCCGCCTTACAAAAAATACTTTATAGGCTTAAAACATTGATTTAACAGGAGTTGATATAGCTCCGCCATGTGGATAAATTAAGCCATGTCTTTTCCCTATTTAAAAGTGGGAAAAAGTGTTATTTTGTGTCAAAGTCAACCGCCATCTTCCCAATCCATTGAAAATGACAGGATTTCTAGGCGAATTCGAATCAACTCTGGACGCTAAAGGTCGCTTTTTGCTTCCGGCAGGCTTGAAAAAGCAACTGCCTGAGGGCGAAAATACGCGATTTGTTATCAACAGAGGGTTCGAGAAGTGCCTGACCCTGTATCCCAAGCAAAGCTGGGAGCCCCTGTTCGCCCGGATCAGCACGCTCAACGATTTCGATCCCAAGGTCCGGGAGTTTCGCCGCTACTTTCTTAATGGCGCCACCGAGGTGGAGCTTGATTCGGCCGGCCGCCTGCTGCTGCCGCCCAATCTGAAGGAGTATGCCGGCCTGGAGCGGGACATCACCCTGGCTTCGGCGATCGACAAGATCGAGATCTGGTCGACCGGTAATTATAAAAAGTTCTTTGAATCCTACTCACCCGATGACTTCAGCGGCCTGGCCCAGCAGGTCATGGGAGGTGGATCGATCTGACCGAAATGAAAAAGAAGACAAACGAACCCGAAACCGGCGCTCCTGAAGCGGTGTACCATATCCCGGTGCTGCTCCAGGAAGTGATCGAAGGGCTGGCCATCCGGCCTGAAGGGACCTATGTCGACTGCACATTCGGTGGCGGCGGACACAGCCGTGCGATCCTGTCTGCTCTCGGGCCGGCCGGAAAGCTGGTCGCTTTTGACCAGGATGCCGACGCCCGCCGCAACCTGCCTGATGACCCGCGGGTGCTCTTCGTGCCGAATAATTTCCGGTACGTGCAGCGCTTCCTCAAGCTCAACGGGATCGAACAGGTCGATGGCCTTTTGGCCGACCTCGGGGTGAGTAGCCATCAATTTGACGAGGCCGGTCGCGGCTTCTCCATTCGCTTTGATGCGGCGCTCGACATGCGCATGGATCAGCGGAGCGGAAAAACGGCGGCCGATGTGCTCAACGGGTACGGAGAGGCGGAGCTGCACAAGCTCTTCGAGCAATATGGTGAGGTCACCAACTCGAAAACTTTGGCCCGGACCATTGTTGTGGTGAGAAAGGTCGCACCCCTCCAGACCATCGAGGGCCTGAAGAACGCGCTGAGCCAGATCGTCAAGGGGAACCCCAACAAGTACCTCGCCCAGGTTTTCCAGGCCCTGCGCATGGAAGTGAACGAGGAGATGGGGGCCCTGAAAGAGTTGCTCGAGCAACTGCCCGCCGTGCTGAAGCCCGGCGGCCGGGCGGCGATCATCACCTTCCACTCCATCGAGGACCGGATGGTGAAGGTCTTCTTCCGCGACAGCAGCTTCGAGGAGCCCGATGAGAATCCCTTCGCGATCACCCGGAAGGAGCGGACGATGAAGGCGGTGAACAAGAAGCCGATCGAGGCGGGTGCGGAAGAGCAGAAGCGTAACTCCCGCTCGAGAAGCGCAAAACTGAGAGTGGCAGAGCGGGTGTGAGTACCTGCGAGTTCATTCACGATCATTTGAATCAGCAATGGCTAGTGTAAAAGATAAAAAAGAGGTTTCGCCAGCGGTACGGCTGAGGCGGTTGCTCAACTACAAGGCGATCGTAAGGCAGGTGCCGTTCTTTTTGTTCCTGGCCTTCCTTGCGGTGATCTACATCTACAACGGGCATTTGGCCGATAAGACCGCCCGCGAGATGGCAACCACACAGAAAGAGCTGAAAGAGCTGCAGTACGAATACAAGGATGTAAAAGGGGATGTGCTGAAGCGCAGTACCCAAACGGAAATGACCCAGGCGGTTGCGCCGCTGGGCCTTAAAGAACTGACCGAGGCGCCCGCCGTGCTGATCGACAGCACCCGGGAGAAAGAAGAAGAATAATGGAAGTCAAACGCGACATATTATGGAGAGTCTACCTCAGTTTCCTGGGGGTGGTGCTGCTTAGTGTGGTCGTGCTGGGCCGTGCGATCTATATCCAGCGGGTGGAAGGCAAGTACTGGCGCTCGATGTCGGACAGCCTGCACCAGAAGTTCGTGCCCCTGGGCGCCGAGCGCGGTACCATCTACAGCGAGGACGGGCAGATGCTCAGCACCTCGGTACCTTCTTTCGATATTTACATGGACCTCGGCGCGGAAGGC
>CBHWDR010000240.1:0-5520 GCA_966112575.1 uncultured Chitinophagales bacterium | reverse complement strand
GCTTATGCGTTGGAATAGTTTCTGGGAGAAAGTGCGTAACTGGGAGCTCTGGCCCTTTGACCTTCGTTATGCGCTGATCACCCCCGTGTGGATCGGCTATTGCCTGCGATCGGGCACTCCCTGGTTCTTTTCATCTTCCAACCCCACCATCACCTTCGGCGGCTTCGAAGGGGAAGGCAAACGCGAGATGTATGACCTGCTCCCCGAGGGCAGTTATCCGCGAACGATCTACATCCAGCCCGATCAGCCTTTCGATGAAGTGGGGCAGGCCATTAATGCTGCCGGGTTCCGGTATCCCTTCGTGGTCAAGCCTGATGTGGGCATGAAAGGATTGCTGTTCCGCAAGGTCGACAATGAGGAGAAGCTGGCTATCTATCACCGGATGAACCAGGTGGAGTACATCGTGCAGGACCTGGTGGATTACCCGCTCGAGGTCAGTGTTTTTTACTATCGATACCCCGATCAGCCGAAAGGGGTGATCACGGGTTTTATCCAGAAGGAACTGATGGATGTGTATGGCGACGGGCGCAGCACCTTGCTCGAACTGATCACAACGCATCCGAAGGCCCGTCACCGGCTCGAGGAGATGCGGATCAAGCATGAAGGCAGCCTGGAAACCGTGGTGCCGCAAGGCGAACGCTATATCCTGACCCACGCCGCGAACCTGAACCGGGGCGCGAAGTTCACCAACCTCGCCGGGGAGATCGATGAAGACCTGTTGCGCGTGTTCGACCCCATCAGTCATCGCGCGCAATTTTATTATGGCCGTTACGACATCAAGTGCGCCTCCATCGAAGAGTTGAAGCAGGGCCGGAATTTCTCCATCCTCGAATTCAATGGTGCCGGCGCCGAGCCGAACCACGTCTATAACGCCGGCTTCTCCCTCTGGCAGGCGCTCGCGGTATTCCTGCATCATTGGAAAGTGCTGTACCGGATCTCGAAATACAACCATCGGAAGGGCGTACCGCAATGGTCGCTGATGAAGGGCCTGCGTTTTCTGCGTGCGGCTAAAAAGCACCTGGCCATCCTGGAGCGATCGGATACGGAGATCCTGATCTAAGCTGCTGCTTTCCCTTCAATTGAATGCTTATTTTCGAACCCATGCCGAAACTTGTGCGCATATTTTTCACCGGGCTCATGATCTCTTTCCTGGGTTCGCTTCCCCTGGGTACGCTCAACATTGCGGCCATGCAGATCGCGATCTCGGACGGTATTCATCCGGCTGTGCTCTTTTCACTCGGATCATTGACGGCCGAGGTCGTGTATGTGCGGATCTCGCTCGTGGCTATGGACTGGGTACGGAAGCAGGAGAAACTGTTCCGGGCGCTGGAGTGGCTGACCCTGGCGATCGTGCTGGCCCTGGCGGTCTCCTCATTTTATGCAGCACTCCATCCCAAAGTGGAGAAGAACGTGATCCTCAGCTCCTCGCTGAACCGTTACCTGCTTGGCCTTTTCATGAGTGCCGTGAACCCAGTGCAGATCCCGTTCTGGTTTGGCTGGAGTACGGTGCTGTTCACCAAGAAGGTCCTGCTTCCGCGCAACGATCATTATAATGTTTACATCATCGGCATCGGCATCGGCACCCTCATCGGGAATCTCGTTTTCATTTTTGGGGGGCGGCTCATTGCCGACAAGATCAATTCCAATCAAAGCATCCTCAACTGGGTCATCGGCGGCATCTTCGCCATCACGGCCCTGATCCAAATCTGGAAGATGGCCCGTAAAAAAAATGTGACGCACCAGATCGAACATCCGGAAGAAATGCAGGAGCGCCTGGAAAAGCGGTTCGACAAGATGGACGGGGAGGGAGGTAATTAGCTAATGGATAATGAGCTGATTAGCTAATGTGCTAAGGGCAAGCCTGTACATACTACTGCGATGGGTGGAAGGAGGAGCGACTTACCTTTTTTTCTTGACGTTTCTATCCGCACACGGATCAATGGCACACGGCGCCTTCGACAATGGGAGCGGGGCTGAGGTAGGGAATGCCGAGGCTGAGGCCGCGGAGGATCAGGAGCGTGCCGATGAAGAAAAGAAAGACCGGCGCCGCCTTGCGCAACTGCAGGCGGATCTTCGGGCGCATCAGCGTACTGAAAAAAACAGAGGAGAATAGGAGTGGCACGGTGCCCAGTCCGAATGCGAACATGAAGAGCGCGCCGCCCAGCACCTCACCGGTAAGAAAAGAAGTGGTCAGGGCCATGTACACCATGCCGCAAGGCAGGAGTCCATTCAGCAGACCGATGCCGTAAAAAGCGCCGGAGCTGTCTACCGAGAGCAAACGCCCCAGGCGGCCGCGCAGGTACAGCATGGGGCGCTGCAGCCAGGACCCGAAGAGAGCTGTTCTTCCAAGTAAGGGAAGTAATATGGACAACAAGACCAGGACGCCCGCAGCGATCGACAAGGCCTGTTGCAAGCCGGGAGGGAAAATGAGCTCACCGGCAACGCCTAGCAGGACTCCCATCAGGGTATAGGTCGTGACCCTTCCCAGGTTGTACAGGAGCGCGCCACCGGCACGGGCGCTGCCGGTTTTACCCGAAAGCGGCAGCGCAAGGGCGATCGGGCCACACATGCCCACACAGTGCAGGCTGCTGACCATTCCCATGACGAGGGCTGAAGCGATAAGTTCACCCGCGACCATTAAAAGAAGATCTTTTGTTCTTCAAAATAGTTCCGGCCGTTCGACTGCCAGGAAAGCTTCACTACGTATGCGCCGCTGACGGGCTTGGGAAGCGCAACCCGGATATCAGTGCCTTCGGTTGCGATCGGAACGCGAATGTCGCGGGTTGCATCGGAGGCGCGATAGAGATAAAGCTCGCCGGTGCTTTTGCGGCCCTGGAATTCCGACGGCAACTTAACGGTCACTGCATCCACGGTATGGCCGATTTCGAGGGGAGCAGAGAGTTGGGCGACGTTGCTTTTCTGGTCCACCACGTTCTGGTAGGTCAGGCTTTCTTCGTAATACTCTTCGGTCACGAGATCATATTTCTCCCCGTTGGCTTTGAACACCAGGAAGAGCATCCCGGCAACAAAGGCGAGATAAAGGATGGCGATCTTATAACCCCAGCTGATCTGTTTCATGTTCGTTTTCGTTTGATGATGTGTTGTTGATTAGGGATGCTGCTCTACTTTGAGATCGTCCTCATGGGTTTCTCCGTGCGTGGAGGCGCCGGGTCCGAGGAAGGTGGCTTTCGCGGTCTTGATGCGTTTGTTGCCTTCGTACACACCGATGATGATCGGCGTCTTGCGGCGCTTCAGCTCTTTCGGGTCGACTTTGATGAAGAAGGGTGCCTGGAAATGCGATTCGGCTTTGACGGTAAGGTTGTTGCCCACCACCGTGATCTCGCCCTTCATATTTTCCAGCTTGAGGGTCATGGGCATGTCTTTGCGGGTTTTGTTGGCCAGCTTCAGGCTGAAAAGATTCGAGATCCGGCCATCGGGCTGGGTCTGGAAGATCTGTCCCGGGGTACGCAGCACGGTGGCATCGATATCGGTACGGGAAGCCAGCAGGTAGCCGAGGAAGCCCAGGAGCGCCAGAAGCACCGTGGAGTAGGCTGCCATGCGCCAGTTGAATTTCGATTTTTTTCCCAGCGCGATGTTCTCTTCCGAGTCGATGCGGATCAGGCCGAGGGGCTTGTTGATGCGGTCCATCGATACAGGCCGTGCAGTTCACGCATTCGAGCTGGGTGCCATTGCGGATGTCGATACCGGTGGGGCAAACGGTTACGCAGGCCTTGCAGTCGACGCAATCGCCCTGGTTCAGGTCGATGGTGGCTTTTTTCAGCTTGCCACGGGGCTCACCGCGGGTGTAGTCGTAGGCGACCACCATGGATTTGCGATCGAGGAGCACGCCCTCCAGGCGGCCATAGGGACAAACCACGAGGCAGGCCTGCTCGCGGAACCAATAGAATACAAAAAAGAAAACAGTGGTAAAGCCCACGAGCGACATAAAGGTCACGTAATGGGCGGCGATGCCTTCATGGATCATCAGCAGCAGGTTGTCCATGCCGATGATGTAGGAGAGGAAGAAGTTGGCGATCACGAAGGAGAGGGCCCAGAACACGGTGATCTTGGTGGCCCGCTTGCGGATCTTGTAGGCATTCATAGGCATGTCCTTCAGGCGGCGCTGGGCCTGCGCGTCGCCGTCGATCCAGTATTCGATCTTGCGGAAGATCATTTCCATGAAGATCGTCTGCGGACAGGCCCAGCCGCAGAAGATGCGGCCGAATACGACCGTGAACACGATAATGAAGACCACGAAGGTGAGGAAGCCGATCGCGAAGATGAAGAAGTCCTGCGGCCAGAAGATCTTGCCGAAGAAGATGAATTTTCGCTCGATGATGTTGAACAGGAAGAAGGGCTCCCCGTTCACCTTGATGAACGGAAGGGTGACGAATAAAGCGATATAGACGAGGGACGCGAGCGTGCGCAGGTTGTAGAGCCGACCCTTCGGTTTTTTTGGGAAAAGGAAATTCCGCCTGCCTTTTTTATCAATGGTGGCCACCGAGTCACGGAAGGACTGGTCAATGCTGACCGGCCTGGCAACAGGGTCTGTGGTTTGTGTGGACATAGTGTTGATCGTCGGTATTCAGAAGGAAATGTTGCACAAAGGTCTCCCGTGGCGCTCCTGAAAAAGATAATCTTTGGCGATGGCCAACCTGACAATAATCAGGTTTTTATAAAAGAAAAGAGCAGCCCTGGGCTGCTCTTCCTGTTTGGGACGGACGGTATTTACGGTTACCGGTTTAGCTTTTTGCAGTGGCTGCCGAATCTTTCTTCACTGCCGGGGCCGCGGGTGCAGCTCCTGCTTCCTGGTAAAGGTCGCCCTGGGGCGCCTTGGCATTGGCTGGCTTGGTGCCTTTGAGGGATTTTACATAAGACGAGATGTTCTTGATCTCGGAAGGCGAGAAGGCTGCCTGCCAGGACTGCATGCCCTTGTCGAGCACACCGTATTTGATGGTCTTGAACACGTCGTTGATGCTGCCTCCGTGGATCCAGTATTCATCGGTGAGGTTGGGTCCCACACCGCCTTCGCCATTCTGGCCGTGGCACATGAAGCATTTCGATTCGAAGATCTTCTTGCCTGCGGCGATGCCGGCCGCATCGGCCATGGTCACGGATTTTTCGTCGACGTTCTCACCGGCTTTCTTGCGGTATTCTTCCACCTGGGCCGCTGCAACTTTCATTTCGGTATTGTATTCCTGCTCGGGGTTGGGACCCGTGCCCCAGACGTGGAAATGGAGGATATAGAACACGGCGAGGATCACCGTGGCATAGAAGCCATATTTCCACCAGGGGGGAAGGGCGTTGTCCAGTTCCTTGATCCCATCGTAGTCGTGGTCGAGCAGGATATCCTGCTCGTTCTCGACCTTGATGGCCTTGGTGAACAGCCGCTGGTCCATCACCTGCCACCATTGGCGGAAGGTGAGCCTGCGGGTATCTTCGCCTTCGCCCATTTTGAGCTGGCTGCTGACGCGCACGAGGAAGAAGAGAAGGAAGACCAGGACCGTTGCCAGTCCCCAG
>CBHWDR010000239.1:0-5600 GCA_966112575.1 uncultured Chitinophagales bacterium | reverse complement strand
AGCACCACGTACTCCACGTCCTTGTCGAACATCGTGTAGGCTTTCAGCAGCTGCGGCACCGAGTGGATGCGGTCGGCTTTCTGTGCGTATTCGTTGAGGATCGACTCCTTCATGTGGAGGCGCTCTTCGGCGCTCACCTCGGCTTTCTCGATCTCGGTCAGGCGAACGGCGATATCGGGAAGCACGAAGAACTCCGGATCCTCACCCGTGCGGGTGATCATCTGGATGCCCTTGTCGGTGAGGTCCACCGATTTGTTTTTTTCGTCGATGTGGAAGAGGAGGAGCTCGTCCACTTCACCCATCTTGCGCTGCTGGTCGGCGAGGTAGTAGTTCTCGGTCTTCTGCAGCTTCACGCGCATGCCGGGCTCGGAGAGGAGCTTGATGATCGGCCCGTATTTAGGCAGGCCGCGGTAGGCCGCGAACAGCATCTTGCCGCCGTCCTTGGGATCATCATTGCCTTCACCGATCTTCTTCCTGGCTTCGTTGAGGTAGGTGCGCACGAGGCGCTCCTGCTCCTGCACGAGGGTCTGCACGCGGGGGCGCAGGATGTGGAACTGCTGGTCGTCGCCGCGGGGGACGGGGCCGGAGATGATGAGCGGGGTCCGCGCATCATCGATCAGCACGGAGTCGACCTCATCCACCATGGCAAAATGATGCTTGCGCTGCACCATCTCTTCGGGCGTATGCACCATGTTGTCGCGGAGGTAGTCGAAACCGAATTCATTGTTGGTGCCGTAGGTGATGTCGGCCAGGTAGGCGCGGCGGCGCTCTTCGGAGTTGGGCTGGTGCTTGTCGATGCAATCCACGCGCAGTCCAAGCCACTCGAACACGGGTCCGTTCCACTCCGAGTCGCGTCGGGCGAGGTAGTCGTTCACCGTTACCACGTGCACGCCTTCGCCGGCGAGGGCATTGAGGTAGGAGGGGAGGGTCGACACGAGGGTCTTACCTTCACCCGTGGCCATCTCGGCGATCTTGCCCGAGTGGAGCACGGCGCCACCGATCAGCTGCACGTCGTAGTGCACCATGTTCCAGGTCACCAGTCCGCCGGCGGCGGTCCAGGTATTTTTATAAATGGCCTGATCACCGTTGATGGTGATGTATTCTTTCTTCGTTACGGCCAGCTCGCGGTCGAGGTCCGTGGCGGTGGATACGAGTTCGGCATTCTGGCTGAAGCGGCGCGCGGTTTCCTTCACCACGGCAAAAGCCTCGGGCATGATCTCCTTCAGCACTTCTTCCAGCTTCTGGTCGCGCTGCTTCTTCAGGGTGTCCACTTCCTGGTAGATCGCGTCCTTGCCCACGAGGTCGTCGAAGGGCAGGTCTTCCGCGCTCTTGTTGGTTTCCGCGATCTGGTTGTTGATATCGGTCAGGTGCTCCTGGATGCGCTGGCGGAAGGCCACGGTCTTGTAGCGCAGCTCATCGTTGCTCAGCGACTGGAAAGCCTGGAAGTGTTCATTAACCTTGGCCACAACAGGCATGATTGCCTTCACGTCTTTTTCCGACTTGCTGCCGCCGAATATCTTGGAGAGAAAACCGATCATATAAGTAGTATTGGGTATTTGCTTTGGTCCGTTAAACTCAATTTGCCCGACCTGCGCGGGCGAGGTCTAGCATGGTCAAAAAAGGTGCTAATCCGAATTAGAGGCCAATTTGACAGGGCGTCAAAGATAATCGAAAAACAGCTCGACGGCGAGGCGAGTTTGGAGGCTTAACAAAGAGCCAAGAATTTGCCCGCACCCTCCGTAATTTCGAAGGAAATCAATCGGATGATGCGGAACCGGGCCTTGCTGATCTTCTTTGCTGTGCTGACCGTCACAATGGCTGCCTGTACCGATGAGGTGAAGGAGCGGGGAAAGGACGGCGGCAGCGCGTCGATCTATTTCGAGTACAGCATCGTGGCCGATGAAGACCAGCCCGACGTGGTCTGCAAATTCCAATACCGCCTCGGTGGCCCCGATGGCGAGGCGGTACTGCTCGACGGCCCCGCCGGCGTGCAGCTCGACGGCCAGGCCCTTTCCCCGGATTCGGCAAAGTACTCCGGCGTTTATTATGAAGTTGCCCGGCCGAAGGACTCGTTTGTAGGCAGGCACACCATTGTTTTCACCGGCCCGGACAAAAAGCAGTACCGCGAGGAATTCAGCTTCCAGCCCTTTTCCCTGGCGGAGGAACTGCCGGAACGGCTGAACCGCACCCCCTTCACCATCCGGCTGGCCAATTTCCCGGCGGAGGCCACCGAAATGCGCCTTTCGCTGAGCGATACCTCCAGCCGCCCCGATTCGGGTGTCAATGAAGACATCCTGGTGCGTAACGGCGAGATCCCGGTGACCGAGGCCATGCTCAACCGACTGAGCGAGGGCCCGGTGATGCTCTACCTCGAGCGCCTGGAGCGCCGGGCACCCAGGGCAGGTACCCCGGAAGGGGGGCAGATCCTGCAGCAATATTCGCTCAGCCGGGCGTTCGAGCTCACCCGCTAGGGCGGAAAAGCGGGGATAGTTTCTTATGGAATTTTGGGCCGGGGACCGTACTTTTGCGCCCGATTTGAGGTGTTCCCCCGGAACGTCAAACCTTGCAAATCGAACATTACTATGGCTGGTCAACTGAAAGAAGTACGCAACCGGATCAAATCGGTACAAAGCACGCAGCAGATCACGAAGGCAATGAAAATGGTGAGCGCCGCCAAGCTGCGCCGCGCCCAGGATGCCATCACCCAGATGCGTCCCTATGCCCGCAAGCTCCAGGAAATGCTCAGCAATATCGTCAGCAGCACCGGCGCCGAAGGCTCCAGCCCGCTGGCTGCCGAGCGCACCGTGGAGCGCGTACTCCTGATCGTAATCACCTCCGACCGCGGCCTCGCCGGCGCCTACAATGCCAACGTGATCAAGCTGGCCAAGCAGGTGATCCGCGAGCGTTATGCCACCCAGCAGGCCAAGGGCAACGTGACCATCTGGAACATCGGCAAGAAAGGCTACGAGCATTTCAGCAAGAATAATTTCAAGGCCGTCGAAACCTATAAGGACATCTTCCTGAACCTTACGTTCGAGAATGTGCAGTCGGCCGCCCAGGCAGCCGTGCAGGCCTTCCAGAACCGCGAGTTCGACACCGTGGAGCTGATCTACAGCGAGTTCAGGAACGCGGCCTCCCAGAATTTTACCGTGGAGCGCTTCCTGCCCATCCCCCGCTCGGAAGCGACCGGCAGCAATGTGAAAGTGGATTTCATCTTCGATCCCAATAAGGAAGAGCTCATCGCCGAGCTCATGCCCAAGATCCTCAATACCCAGCTGTACAAGGCGGTGCTGGATGCCAACGCTTCCGAGCATGGCGCCCGCATGACGGCCATGGACAAGGCTTCGGAGAATGCCAACGAGCTGCTGCGCAACCTGAAGATCTCGTACAACCGCGCTCGCCAGGCCGCCATCACCACCGAGCTCACGGAGATCGTGAGCGGTGCCCAGGCCCTGCAAGGCTAAACGGGATTTTGGGATTTATGGATTTGGAGATTTGGTGATTTAGGTTATCGGCAATCACAAAATCACGCAATCACCAAATCCCAAAATCTATAATATTGTTTGATTTATGGAGCTTTCGAACCTGATCCCACATATTGAAGCGCTGATCTTTGCCAGCGACAAGCCGCTGACCTCTGCCGAGATCACGGAGCTGATCAACAGCGCCTTCGGATTCATGGAAGACAAGCTCGAACAGCCCCAGATCGATGCCGCCCTCGAAGGCATCATCGAAAAATACAATTCCGAGTTCTATCCCTTCGAAGTCCGCGAGAGCGGCGGCGGCTGGCAGTTCCTCACCAAGAAGGACTACCACAAGACCGTGGCCCAGCTCAACGGCGAGAAATTCCTCAAGCGCCTCTCGGCCGCTGCCCTCGAAACCCTGGCCATCATCGCCTACAAGCAGCCGGTGACCAAGGGCGAGATCGAGGCCATCCGCGGGGTGAGCTCCGACTACGCCGTGCAGAAGCTCCTCGAGAAAGACCTGATCATGATCTCGGGTCGCAACGAAAAAATGCCCGGCCACCCGCTGGTCTATGCCACTTCGAAGAACTTCATGGACTATTTCGGCATCAACTCACCCGATGACCTGCCCAAGATCAGGGAGGTGCTGGCCGACCAGATCGTGGAGCCCACGGTGGTGAACCACACCGATTTCGAGCAGAGCGAGACCCTGGCCGTTTCGGATTCGGGCGAGCTCATTGCCGCTGCCGGCGAGGACGAGCTGCCGGAAGGCGAGGCCCTCAACGGCCATGCCTTCGAAGACCTCGATCCCGGTGAGGAAGGCGAAACCCTGGCCGACGAAGCCGCGGGGGAAGAGTTCATCAACGACGAGGTGATCAAGGAAAGCGATGAAGAGGAAGCCGAGGAAGAACTCATCGAGGAGCTGAACGAGGCGCTTTCGGAAGACGAGCTGGTAGATGATGCCGAAGAAGCCGCGCTCTACATCGACGAGGAAGAAGACGGTGCAGATGCGGAAGATCTGGAAGATGATGCCGCGGACGAGGAGGACTTCTCCGCCGATGAGCCGGAAGAAGAAACAAAATAATTGAGCTATCATTTAATTGAGTAACGTCGGTCGGGAGACCGACGTTCGTGTTTCTAACCATTGATGGTTTCTAATAAACGATTGGCATCATCGTCCAGAACCAAGTTAAATCTGTAGAGACACAGACGTCGCTCTCTGACGAGTGCATAGATCGTCTAGAACCACGTTAAATATATCACGACACGGACGTCGGTCTCCGACCGACGTCAAACAGACTCGTATCTTCGCGCCCATGTCCACTACGCTTTCCCCCCAGGAACTCATCGGGTTGGCCGATCGCTTCGGCACCCCGCTCTATGTCTACCATGCCGAGAAGATCGCCGAGCAATATGGCAAGCTCGAAAAGGCCTTCTCCGGCTGCAAGGCCCGGTTCTTCTATGCCTGCAAGGCGCTTTCGAATATCAATGTGCTGAAGTACGTGCAGTCGCTTGGCGCCGGCCTGGACTGTGTGTCGATCTACGAAGTGCAGCTGGGACTGCGGGCGGGTTTTACGCCCGATAAGATCCTGTTCACGCCCAACTGCGTGGACTTCGCCGAGATCGAGGAAGGCAAGAACCTGGGCGTGAACCTGAACATCGACAACATCTCCATCCTGGAGCAGTTCGGCAATAAATACGGCGGATCCTACCCGATCTGCATCCGCTTCAACCCCCACATCATGGGCGGGGGCAACTACAAGATCTCCACGGGGCATATCGACTCCAAGTTCGGCATCTCCATCCACCAGATGCGCCACATCGAGCGCGTGGTGAAGACCACGGGCCTGAAGGTGGCCGGCGTGCACATGCACACGGGTTCCGACATCAAGGACGTGAACGTCTTCCTCGCGGGCCTGGAGGTGATGTTCGGCGTGGCCGAGCACTTCCCCGACCTCGAGTTCGTGGACCTGGGCAGCGGCTTTAAAGTGCCCTACCACGAGGACGATGTGCAGACTGATGTCTTCGACCTGGGCGCTAAAGTCTCCGAGGCCTTTGCCAAGTACGAGAAGGAGAAAGGCAAGAGCCTGGACGTCTGGTTCGAGCCCGGCAAGTTTATCGTGAGCGAGGCCGGTT
>CBHWDR010000238.1:0-5609 GCA_966112575.1 uncultured Chitinophagales bacterium | reverse complement strand
ATTATCCAACAATTCTGGTCAGAAAAACAAAAACCACCATGGACGCTCAAATTACAACCTGGGAAATGAGCATAGAGTCGGAACCGACCTGCTCGAACCGCGAAGAACTCGCCACCTGGCCTTCCGAACCCTATGTTCTGGAACCGCTGACGATCAACTGGAATTAAAGATCGAATCAGGAATATAAAGGCTTTATGTCCTCCGTAACCGGGGGACATTTTATTTTATCACGGATGACACGGATGACAAGGATGGAAGGATCTCACGGATCGATTTCTTTTATATCCTGAAATCATTTTATCCTTTTCCTCCGTGATCTGCTGCGGCTTCGGTAATCAATCTGCTGCCTAGTTGAATTGATACAGGGTCGCCAGTTCCTTCAACTCGAAAACCGTTTGCACCTGTAGCTTCTCGAAGATGCGGGCCTTGTAGGTACCCACTGTGGAAGGCTTCAGGTTAAGACGATTGGCGATCGTATTGATCGTAGCACCGGAAAGCAGGTCGTGTACGATCTCGAACTCGCGCTGCGAGAGCTTGCCAAAGGGATCGCTGTGCTGCAGCTCGTCGGCATTGCGCATCAGCAGGTCGAGCAGGGCCGGGCTGAGATAACGCTTCGAATGCAGGGCCATGCCCAGGCCATGGCGAATCTCTTCGATCGGCGCATTCTTCGAAAGAAAGCCCTTGGCACCGGCCTTCAACAAGCGCCGCCCGTAGATCTGTTCCGCCAACATGGAGAAAATGAGAATATCGGTTTGCGGAAACCGGATGGTGGCCAGCTCCACCAGCTTGATCGTATCGGTATTGGGAAGATGAATATCCAGCACGACTAAATCCACCGCGGTCTTGCGCAGTACATCCAGCATGGCATCGCCATCGCTTGCTTCCAGGATCTGCACGCCCGGCTGCAGGTCCTGCAACAACTCCTTCATCCCCATTCGCATCACTGCATGATCATCAACGATCAATACACGCTTATTTACCATACGCATTCAATTAAATGATCCCTACGTTTTTTGTCGGGTATTTTCTACAATCGTTTCGCTGCCTGTCTACAAACACTGAACCCAAAACCGGGCATCTTTGAAGCGTTGTGTTAAATGGCACCTCCCATCCTTTTGTATGCAATCAAGCACCGCAGATTCAATGAATTATGTAAACGTTAAGCACGCGTAAAAATCCCCGTCTGCCGTCTGTCTGATCCCTACATAATGATAGAAATGCCAAGATAATGCCGGGATTGATCTCCAATTGGCCCGGATATTTTTTACCTGTATTGATGACCGTAACAGACGTCATATTCCATTCACTGCCTGCCTGCTACCTGATCGTGCATGCCGACCTGCCGCAGTTCACCATCCTTGATTGCACGGATGCCTACCTGCTTGCAGCCCAGCGCGATCGCTCGATCATCGGCAAGCCGCTCTTCGAGGTCTTTCCCGACAACCCGGAAGATCCGGGCCGGGACGGTGTGCAAAATCTCCGGCGCGCGATCGACACGGTTATACGAACGGGCGAGAAGCAATACCTCCCCCTGCAGCGGTACGATATACAGCCGGCAGCAGGCCTGCCTTTCGAGGTCCGTTACTGGAAAGTGACCATCATTCCGGTACCCGATGCCGCCGGTGCGGTGCAATCCATTGTGCACCAGATTGAAGACGTGACCCGCGAACTACATGTCCGCAATTTTCTCAAGAAACGGTATAACGAATTGGAGCGACAGATCAGCGATGCCGTATCCACCACGCAGGAAACCGAACGCCTGCTCATTGGCCAGGAGATCCACGACAACGTGATCCAGGTGCTCAATACGGCCCGGCTTTACCTCGAGCGCATCAGGCCTGCAGATGAAAAACTGCAGACGGGACTTGAGCTTGTGCGCCAGGCGATCAACGATCTGCGCGACCTTTCCCAGGCCATGCGCGACAAGAGCGATATCGAGCTGCCGATCGCCGATTCCATCCATCGTATTCTCAATCACGCCGCTACCCTTGCCGAAGTAACGGTGGACCGCGAGATCGACCTGCCCAACGAAGGCGACATGCCGGCCGCGCTCCGCATGGGCGTGGTACGCATCTTCCAGGAACTGGTGAGCAATGTGATCCAGCACGCACAGGCCCGAAAGCTGACCGTGTCACTTACGGGCAATCACGAATTCATCCGCATCCGGGTACACGATGATGGCAACAGCTTCGATCCCGAGCAGGAATACGATGGCCAGGGGTGGAAAAATATTCGCGGACGTGTTGATCATTTTGGGGGAACGATGCGCGTGGTAAGTCATCCCGACGACGGCACGGAAGTGAATATCCACCTGCCGATGCTTCAATAAGGGCGCGACTCTTTTTCATTCTGATACTGCAGCATCGTCCTGACGGTATCCCGCATGTCGGTGAACAGCGAGGGCTTCGTGATGCACCGCGCGCCGTGGTCGAGGCAATACTGCCGGTCGGTTTGCAAGGAAGAAGTCGTGAATACGATCACGGGTACCAGGTGAAGGGAAGGATGCCGCTTGAGGTGGGAGAGGAAATCCTTGCCGCTGAGCACGGGCATGTTCAGGTCTACAACGATCAGCCCGGGATGCGAGGGTGGCGACTGCTGCTGCAGGGCATGCAGGGCACGAAGGGCATTGTCTTCCTGGTGAAGGCGATCCCCGATACCGAGCTCTTCCAGTGCCATGCGGAAGATATAGAGGTCATCAGGGTCGTCGTCAATGTGCAGGATCGTTTTTCCTTGGATCATTCAGTAACCGAACCTACACTTATTATCAAGGGGAATGATGATTTGTCGTTGTATCACGACAGACCTTGTTCAACCTATTCCATACAACCCTTCCACCAAATCAGAACTTTAACGCCCGCCTACTGGATCATCTTGCCACGGATGATCTCCATGAGCTCGGGCTTGTAGTTCTCACCGATCAGGATCTCCGAAGGCACATCCTTCAGTCGTACCATGTTGCCTTCAATGCCCGTGATCTTGTTCACGGCAATGATGAAGGACTTGTGCACGCGCAGGAAAGACCGGTGCGGAAGGCGCTCTTCCAGTTCTTTCATGCTGGTATACACGAGGGTCTTCTTCGGTCCGCAATGCACGGCCACATAGTTCTTCATCCCCTCGATATAATCGATATCACCCAGGTTGATCTTGAGCAGCTTGCCTTTCGATTCGGTCTTTACGAAAATATAATCGTCCTCCAGCTCCTCGGAATGCCCTTCCCCATTGCCTTCCATCTGCTTCACCACCTTCTGCACCGCGGTGAGAAAGCGTGGCAGGCGTACGGGCTTCAGCAGGTAGTCGACCACGTCCAGTTCATATCCTTCCAGGGCGAATTCGCTGTAAGCCGTGGTGAGGATCACCTTTGTCTTGCCCTTGATGGCCTTGATGAAATCGAGGCCGGAGAGCTCAGGCATCTGGATGTCGAGAAAGACCAGATCCACATCCTGCGTGGCCACGATCTGCAGGGCCTCGATGGGATTGGTGGAGCTGCCCACAAGATGCAGGTAAGGGGTCTGGTTCACGTAATGCACCAGGATGTCTATGGCATGTTGCTCGTCGTCGACGATGAGGCAGTTGATCATATGGGGTCGATGGTTAATTCGGTGGAGTAAAAGTCGGCTTCATCTTTCACATTCAGCGAAAAACCCGTTCGGTAGGCCAGCTCCAGCTGCTTTTTGATATTGTGCAGCCCGATGCCCGTGGAAAGCTCTTTCGGACCCACTTTCTTCCTGTTGCGGCAGAAGAACTGGAGGCGCTTGCCCTGGATGTCGAGCCGGATCTCGATCGGGTGCTCGGGGCTTTTGAGGTCGCCGTGCTTGAAGGCGTTCTCCACGATGGTGATCAGCACAAAGGGGATGATGGTGGCCCCATTCACCACACCCGTCACGTCGAAATTCACCTTCAGGTTATTGCTGAAGCGAAGCTGGTTGATCTTGATCACATTGCGTACATGCTCGATCTCGTCCTTCAGCGGCGCCTTGCCGTCTTTCGCATTGCCCTCGCTCAGGGCATAACGCATGATGTCGGAAAGCGTGAGGATGCCTTCACTAAGTTCCGACGAATAGGGGAGCGATTTCGCGTAGAGGAAGTTCAGCGTATTGTGCAGGAAGTGCGGGTTGATCTGGGCCTTCAGGAAATTAAGGTTGGCCTGCGACTTCTCCACCTCCAGCTGCATCTTCTGCTCTTCGAGGATCTTGCGCTGCTTTTTTTCATCGCGCAGGAAGGTGAGGTAAGAAAGCAGGAGCGAAAGGCCAATAAAGAACATCGAGGAAACCGTGAGCGAAAAGACCATCAGTCCCACCGTAAGCTGTTGGCCGCCGGTGGCCTGCACCGTAGCCTTGATCTCTTTGTCGGAGAAAAAATAAAAATTGAGCGAAAGGTAAACCGCGCAGGCAAGCAGGGCAACGAAGGCGGGCTCGAGGTAGCTCAAAAGCTTCTTCCGTTCCACCATCAGGCGGTGAAACGCGTTGACCGTATAATAATAGAACAGCGTCGAGAATACAACGCTGGTTACCTGGCTGAGCACCCACCGTATCGAGAACCGGGGCATGCCCAGTTCGGCATTGGGATTATTGGGCGCCACATAAGCGGCGATCATCCCGATCACGAAGAAGAAGAGATAAAACGCCACCACCACCAGGAATACCTGCCGGAGATTATATCGCTGTTTCCTGAAGTTGAACATGTTCGTACACTTTGGTTGAACCTGGTTTCGTGGCCTGCCTAAGATACCATTTGATGTTTAACCAACAGAAGAGTTGCCGGGGGCAACTCTTCTGGGTTTTCTGAACGAGGCTATTGCTTACAAAACTTGGCTCTGTTAGTTGCCGATGCCGATACCACCACCGCCACCGCCCTGGGTGCGCTTGGCTTCTTCTTCGGCGCCGATGCCACGCTGGCGGGCTGCCTTCACCTGGTTGCTGCCGAAGCGGTACACGAAGTTCAGCTTGAACTGGCGGCTCTCCCAGCGGGACGTGAAGTTGGAGCTTTGGCCGGCGAAATCATTCGTGGCACGGAAACGCATGGTCTTGAAGATGTCGCTCACGGAAGCACGGATCGTACCCTTGCCCTGCATCACCTGCTTCGAGAAGCCACCATCCACGCTGTAGAGGGCCTTGGCTTTGAAGGCGCCCTGGTAAACCGTGGGTGCATTGTACATCGTGGTCACCTCGGCGGTCCAGGTCTTCTTCTTATCCAGCTTCAGCGTGTGCTGGGCGAAGAAGGTAAGTCCGAAGGCATCGAGATCCACCTGACGGCCGGTTCCGAAATCAGCCTTGTACTTCGAGTAGTTGGTGCTCAGGTTGCCGAACACGCTGTACGACTTATACTGGAAGGGATAGCTCACCGAGAGGCTGACGATGTCCTGGGTAGCGAGGTTGCGCTTCGAGATGAAGGCCTTCGATACTTCAGCCGTGTCGATCAGCTGTGTGAACATGTCTTTTACATGGCTGTAGTTCAGCGTGGTGTTCAGGCGATACTTGAAGGTATGCGTGATGCCGAAGCTGTTGGTGTACTGGGGACGCAGGTTGATATTGCCTTAATGGAAGGTTACGACAACATCATTAACTAGGACGGGTTACGGTACTTGTAAGCCCGGCCGTCCTAGCGACCGC
>CBHWDR010000237.1:0-5611 GCA_966112575.1 uncultured Chitinophagales bacterium | reverse complement strand
CGCTTTTTTTGCTGATGTAGTCTTCCACCTCTTTGGTGGTTACGGTCTTGTGATAAAAATCCTGGTTCAGCCCACGCAGGATCTGGCGGAACTTCTCATCGTTGTTGATCACGGCGCGGAGGGTGTGGATGAGGTTCGCCCCTTTGAAATACATATCGCCGCTGCCTTCCTCGTTCACCCCATAGCGGCCGATGATCGGGCGGTCGTTTTCGATGTTTCTACGAAGCCCCTGGAGATACTCGTCGCCGGCCTTGCGGCCATGGAAGTATTCGGTGAATAATGTTTCCGAATAGTCGGTGAAGCCTTCATGCACCCACATATCGGCAATGTCCCTGGTCGTGATATTGTTGGCGAACCATTCGTGCCCGCTTTCATGCACAATGATATAATCCCATTTCAACCCCCAGCCCGTTCCCGAGAGGTCCTGGCCCAGGTAGCCGTTCTGAAAGCCGTTGCCATACGCCACGGCGCTTTGGTGCTCCATGCCCAGGTGGGGCGACTGCACCAGCTTGTACCCGTCCTCGTAAAAGGGAAAGGCGCCGAACCAGTGCTCGAAAGCCCGGAGCATGGGCTTCACCTGGGTGAACTGGGCTTTTGCTTTTTCCAGCTCGTAGTCGAGTACCCAGTAGTCGAGATCAAGCCGGCCTTTCTCGCCCATCAGCGTATCCGCGAAATGTTCGTAGTAGCCGATATAAGGGATGACCGTGTAATTATTGATCGGCGCCGTAACGTTCCAGACCCAGGTCGTACCGTTCTCGCCGGTGGTCCGGGATTGCAGTCGCCCGTTGCCGACTGCCTTGAGCTCGGAGGGCACGGTGATCCGGAGGGTAGCGCCGTTGTCGGGTTCATCGCTCTGGTGGTCCTTGCAGGGATACCAGACGGAGGCGCCCAGCCCCTGGCAGGCTACCGACATCCAGGGCCGGCCTTTCCGGTCCTTCTTCCAGATCCAGCCACCATCCCAGGGCGCATTCACCGCCTCACGGGGCTTGCCGTGGTAGCGGATGCCCACGGTGTGGACCGAGCCCGTTTCGGCGCGGGGGAGGGGCAGGTAATAAACATTGCCATCGCGGCGGGGTGGGTTGTTGGGATCCGTGATGTAATACTTTCCGTCATAGAAGAAGGAGTCGATCTGCATCGGCTCCTGCAGGTCGATCTGCATTCGGTTGGCCTGCCCCTGGAGCACGCGGTAGCGGATGGTCGTAAGACCGGTGATGCTCCTGGATGCATAATCGGGGGTAACGGCCACATCATAGTGCAGCACATCCCACCAGGTGCGCTCCGCGTTCAGGCTTCCGCGTAGGCTGTCCTGGCGCGTGGTTTTTTTGTTGGCTACGCCCAGCTGGCCATAGCAGGAGAGGAGGAAGCAGGAAGCAGTGAGTAGGAGCAGGGTTCTTTTCATGCATGCAATTTTTCAGGCCCGAAGCGCGCCCGCCAAAGGCCGGGCAAACTCCAAACGAATGACTAATTTAGACGGTTCCATCTATTATGCGCCACGCCCGACAAAATTTGACGATTCTTTGCCTCTTTGCCTGGGTGCTCCTGCTGCCCGCCTGCTACAGCAGCGAGCGGTCGAACGCGAACGTGTTCCAGTACAATGAGCAGACCGGCATCGCCTCCATCGATCCTTCCTTTGCCAAGAACCAGTCGATCATGTGGGCCATTCACCAGCTCTACAACACGCTGGTAGAGGTGGACAGCAACCTGAATATCGTTCCCTCGCTGGCGCGCAGTTGGACGATCTCCGAAGACAAGACGGTATACACGTTTCACCTGCGGCCCGATGTCTGGTTTCACGATGATCCCTGTTTCCCCGACGGACGCGGACGCATGATGCGCGCCGATGATGTCGTGTATAGCTTCAACCGGCTACTCGACAAGCAAACCGCCTCTCCCGGTTCCTGGATCTTCAATGGCAAGATCGATTCGCTGCAGGGCTTTACCGCGCTTGACGATACGACCTTTCAACTGAAGCTGCTGCGTCCCTACCAGCCCATCCTCGGCATTCTTTCGATGCAGTATTGTTCGGTGGTGCCGAAGGAAGCAGTGGTCCGCTACGGTTCCGATTTCCGCCGCCACGCCGTAGGCACGGGACCCTTCCAGTTCGTTGCCTGGGAAGAAGGGCAGGCCCTGGTGATGAAAAAGAACCCGCGCTATTTCGAGGTCGATGAAAAAGGGCAGCGCCTTCCTTACCTCGACGGGGTGAAGGTGAGCTTTTACGATTCCAAGGCCACCGAGTTCCTCCAGTTCCGGCAGGGGCGGCTCGACTTCATCAACGATATCGATGCCTCTTTCAAGGACGAAGTGCTGACGAAGCGCGGCACCCTTCGTCCCGACTGGCAGGGCAAGGTGCAGCTGCAGACCCATCCCTATCTCAACATCGAATACTTCGGCATCCTCGTGGATGAAGAAAACCCCATCGTGGCCAACTCGCCCATGCGGATGAAGAAGATCCGGCAGGCGATCAATTATGCTTTCGACCGCGAGAAGATGGTGATGTACCTGCGCAATTCCCTGGGAATACCGGCCCGCTCGGGTTTTGTGCCGGCGGGGCTGCCTTCCTTCGATTCGACGAAGGTCCGCGGCTATCATTACGACCCTGTGAAAGCGCGGCAGCTGATCCGCGAGGCAGGCTTCACGCCCCAGACCCTTCCTTCGATCAAGCTGCAGACCATCCCGGTCTACTCCGAGATCGCGAGCTATGTGGCCCGGGCGCTGGAAGAGATCGGGATGAAGGTGGAGGTGGACGTGGTGCAGAAATCCCTGCTCCTGGAACTGACCTCAAGCTCGCGCACGCCCTTCTTCCGCGGCTCCTGGATCGCCGATTACCCCGATGCGGAGAATTATCTGTCGGTGTTCTATTCCAAGAACCCGGCACCGCCCAACTATACCCGGTACAACAACCCGCAGTTCGATGCCCTTTTTGAGAAAGCCATTGCCGAAACAAACGACTCGCTTCGCTATGCGCTTTACCGCCAGGCTGACCAGCTCATGATCGAGGATGCGCCCGTCGTCCCCCTCTGGTACGACGTGGTCGTGCACCTCGTGCAACCCAACGTGCGCGGTTTCCCCGCGAACGCCCTCAACCTGCTGGAGTTGCGGAGGGTGAGGTCAAAAGTCCCGCTTCTTCTTTCCCGACTCAAGAGCAGGCAGCTTCCAGTTGTCGATGGCGCTTTTCTCTGCCATGAGTTTTTCGATGTCGGCAATGGAACGGGGCGCGAAGGAAGAGAGAAGCTCGTATCCGTCCTGGGTGATGAGGGCATCGTCTTCGATGCGTACTGATATGCCCCACCACTTTTTATCGCAATTGGAATTGCTGGGAATGTAAATGCCCGGCTCGATGGTGATGACCATGTCTTTTTTGAGATTGGCAGAAGCGCCCCGGTCGTGCACGTCCAGGCCGATGTGGTGGGAGAGCCCGTGGGGGTAGTACTTGCTTACCTCGTTCTTATTCTGGATGATACCGAGCTTCAGGAGGCCTTCAGCGATCGTGTTGCGGGCGGCATTGCTCGCGTCGGACCATTTGGCCCCGTCTTTCAGGAGTTTGAAGGCAGCTTCCTGGGCGTCGTAAACCAGCTGGTAGATCGCGCGTTCCTCGGCGCTAAACTTGCCTTTGGCCGGAATCGTGCGGGTAACATCGGCGGTATAGCCATGGTACTCGGCGCCCACGTCCATCAGGATCAGGTCATTGCCCACGCGGGTGCGGGTGTTCTCCATGTAGTGGAGGATGCAGCCGTTCTCGCCCGAGCCCACGATCGAGCCGTAGCCCACGCTTTCGGCGCCGTAGCGCTTGTGCACGTATTCGTGGAGCCCCTGGATCTCGAGTTCCGACATATCGGGGCGCACGGCTTTCATCACTTCATTCTGTGCCCGGCAGGAGATCTCCACCGCCTTCCGAAGCAGGACCAGTTCTTCGGGCGTTTTGATCTCGCGAAGCGTGCCGGTGATGGTGCGGAAAGAGCGGGTATCGAAGGCCTGGGTTGCTTTCTGCTTCAAATTGGCGTTCAGCTGGTAGAGCGAGCCCGGCGTGGTTTCCGGGGCCAGGTCCTTATATGGATCCGCGGCGATGATCTTGTCGAACTTGCTGAGGTCAGGTGCCTGGGTGGCAAAATCCTCCCCATTATAAACATCGGTAATGCCCAGCTGCTCTTTTACGCCTTCGGTGCCGAGGCGGCGCCCGGTCCAGCGTTCGGCCTGGGCATTGCGCTTTTGCACGAAGAAGAGCTCGTTGTATTGGCGGCCGTCAGTGGCGGTTTGCATTTCCTTGAACACCAGGAGCACGGCATGCGGCTCCTTATAGCCGGTGAAGTAGTAGAGGTCGGGGTTCTGGTGGTAGAAATAGTCGACGTCGTTGGCATAGTTCCGCACCGGGGCGGCGGTTACTACCATCACGGAGTTGGCCGGCATCAGTGCCCGGGCCGCTTCGCGGCGTCCTTTGTGAAAGGCTTTGGAAAGGTAGTCCTGTGGCAGGTCCTGCTGGGCCTGTACCAGCAGGGTCAGCAGTAGCAGCACCGGCAGGGGCAGCCGGAAGAAGATCATTTTGCGCATGTGTTGAAATTGTCCGGTCAATTTACAGCAATCCCGGCGGCGCTTAGAAAAACTTTGATGAACGGCCCCCTTCGATATGCTTCGACAAGCTCAGCGGTATAGGCTTAAAAGGAATGAAGCATTAATGAATCTTTTGCTTTGGCTCATACTGTGCTTCGACAAGCTCAGCAGGCATTGATTAAAAAGCTAAGGCTTCGGCGAACCCGGCCGCAGGAGCCTGCTGCCAAAGGTGCCGAAGCCCTCATCATTTCTTGTTCTGTATTCTTTATTCTTTATTTCCTAGTCGTCGTCCTCCTCGTAATACGACTCCTCGTTATTATTATAGTGTTTCTCCCAGGACTCCACCATCTCGTCGCTGAGGCATTCGAGGATGTCGTGCAAGGGGTCGTTCTTGCGCTTCCACTCCGTGATCAGCTCGTCATGGTATTTAAAGATATACATGCAATGATCAGACTCAACGGTAGCCTTGATCAGCTCAATGGGCGAGTCGGTTTTTTCCTGCACCAGGTAGTAACAACCGGGTTCCAGCAATCCATACGAATACATATTCAATCCTCCGATTTGGTGGTTAAGTTAATCTCGTTACCGATGGGTCAGTACGCGCGCCGTTAGGCAATTCGAATTAATGGGGTAATGCAGTAGGTCTGGTAGAAGTGTCGTAAAAACTGTGCCTAAGTACGGGGTCAAAATTAGGCCATTTCCTGTCACAAAAAAGGGGGCTGAATTAAAAAATATATAATGAATTTTGGCATTGAAAATCAGTTAGTTGTGTGGATGACTCCGGCGTGGAAAAATAAATGGTTTTGGCTAAGTATTTTAGCAAAAATAGGCATTTAATACCGTATATTTGCCGGCAGCTCAGCCATTTATCTTTCGTTGCCCATTCGTCCTTCCCAGGCCCCTGCGGCTGCCGGGAAAGCGGCAGGCAAGCACCGATAAAACCGGCCTGCGGGTCCTTGCCGGGAGGCAATCGACCCAATCCTTTATTTTTGAATCAAATAGCGTGTAAGAGCATCCTATGGCAGAATCAAAAAAGAACCTCTTCGAGTATACCGAAGACAGCATC